>CAZHIX010000020.1:0-19584 GCA_964532715.1 Microcaldota archaeon
AGATGGAGTATTGACATTGTGATATTTGTGCAGTTGGGCACAAAGTTGCTCAACTCTTTTTGCAACTGCTTGATTTGTTTATGCTGTGTTTTGATTTGTTCTTGTTGCTGTTTAATCTGTTCTTGTTGTTGCATGATGATATCCACAGCCTGTTGCAGTGTGGTTATCTCCATTTGGTCGCCATGGTGTAGAAGACAGGTAAAATTTATGACGCTATCGGAAGATTTTTAACCGCTTACGATTTTAATAGTGATTTTACTACTACATTCCGGAATAGGTGTTTATGAGAATTTATCTTCTCGTCTATAATGCTTCCTTAGAAGGCATATTTCTTATTGTACTTTAAAGGTACTATTAAATATTAAGGTTTGATTGAAAGTTATTCAGAAAAAAAGGATAATTTGGATCAAAAACATCCGAATTCTTAACAGCCGACGGTTAACATCTACAGGTTGAACAATACGGTTGAAGTGTACTCTTTTTATACACTATTTGAGCGAATAGTTACATGATGGATGTTTATGTTCTTGGAAGTAGTGCTTCTGCACCAACTATTAATCGCAGTCTTCCAAGTATTGCACTTAGGCTAAATGGTGATATCGTTCTTCTTGATTGTGGCGAGGGTGCTCAACGTCAAATGATGCTTTATGGGGCGAGCTATGCGAAAGCAAAAGTAATATGCATATCTCATCTACATCTTGATCACTTCCTTGGAATTTTTGGTCTAGCCGAAACACTTCGTTTATCCGGCGTGTGTGAAAAAATACAAATTTTTGGTCCTATGGGGTTAGCTCGTATTTTACAATCTTTTGGAAAAAAAGAAATTTTTGAAGTACACGAGCTATGCACTCCTGTCAAATCATCAAAAACTCCAATTTTCTCAATCAACAATTATGATATTTTTGCATTTGATGTTTCTCATGGAAAAATGCCCGCGTTTGGTTATGTAGTGCGTGAGCGTAACAAAATTCGTTTTTTTGAAAAAAAAGCAAAATCGTTAGGGCTAAGCGGTACTCTTTTTTCTCAAATACTTAAAAATAAAAAATTAAAATTAAACAACAAAACTATTTTTCTAAAAGATGTAAGTTACGTTCAACCTGGCAAATGTTTATGTTATTGCGGTGATACTGTTTTTTCAAAAAAATGTGTATCAGCATCTAAGAATTGTGATTTATTAATCCATGAAGCAACTTATGACGACTCTTGCAAAGATTTGGCAAAAGAGCGATTTCATTCAACTGCAAGTGATGGTGCAAAAGTCGCAAAACTTGCGGGTGTAAAATCCTTACTTTTAACCCACATCGGTGGAAAATACTCAAAAGATCCATCAATTCTTGTAGAACAAGCAAAAAAAATATTCAAGAACACATCTGTAGCGTCAGATGGTCTTGTCATTTCACTAAAATAAAAAATTATGTTTTGTATCGTTTTTGTAATTTTCTAACTTCTTTATTCTGCCTGGCCTGTCGTTTCTTGTTTTTTCAACTGTATTCTTGGCGGTATCATTGGTGGCGCAAGATTTACTGGGCGAACCACGAGCACTCCGTTCGTGCCACATGTGAAGTTTATTGCGTTCAATACCATCTCTGAGAAATTATCTGGCAATTTCTTGGTTTTTTTCCAATTATCCATTATATCCTTTGCAGATTTTTCATCTTCATGTGCCAAAAGTGCTCCCTCCATTTTCAAAAAACCAACTTTTTCTTGATATGTTGCACTGTAGTTAAACACAATTTCAACTTCTGGTCCACTAACCTTTACGTTGTCTATCCCAATATTCACATCAAGTCCTTTCACATCTTCGTTTTTCTCACGTTTTGCTTCTACTCTGTCTATTCTAATACCTGTAATCATCAAAACACCTCTACTTTCTATCTTCACGCTTTGTTTTATTAAATCTATTGCGTTCAACTGTCTTGTGTTTTTGTCAATTTCTTCACTTTGCAACAAGTGCCATATCTTATAAAAGATATCTCACGTATTGTTCTCTATGGTTAAACTATGCAATATTATATTGCTTCTATTACTCATACCTACGTTATTTGCGGGGTTTGAACTTCGTTCCCTAAAAGTTTCTGTTTATATAAACTCAGATGGAAGCGCGCATGCCACAGAAGAAGCACTTATTTTTATGGATTCAGAAAGTTCTATTCGCTTATACGAAGACTCTGTAATATTTAATGATCTCTCCTCTTGGGCAGATCGCACTCAAATAAGTGATCTAAGAACTCATATAAGTCGTGCGTATGTGGACGTAGTCGATTTGCGTGTTCGTCCACAACCCGTTCACAATTGCAATAATCTTGCGCAAACTTGTTTTGCTACTTTGATTTTAGATTATGATGTTTTTGCACTATCAGAAAACACTTCAGGGATAACAAAGATGAGTTTGTACAAACCCCGTACAACTCGTCATGTCCTAAATTCAGATGTATTTAGTTTTACTCGTTCAAAAACAAATGATATAATACTTCCAAGAGGGTATTCATTGCAAATCACAATTCCTCAGATTGCAAAAGCAATAACGTTTAGCAAAATTCCAGATAATGCAGATGATACCTCACACTCTACTCTGAATTATGATTCAGTAAGTGGTGCGAATCAATACTTAGGCGAGCTTAGGTCTTTTATATGGGAGAATCAAACACTTTCTCAATTTGCTCTCTCTTTTGAAATAGAAAATTCACTGGAATACGAAATCTCATATTTTTTCTCAAATCTTCAATCTAAACTCTTCGGTTTGCTCTCGTCCTCAGACGGCATCGCATATACTCTCGCTGGCATTTCATTTCTGTTTCCACTAATATGGTTGCATTCACTTGAAAAAAAGGGATAAAATGAATCTTTCTAAAATAGAAAAAAAACTTCTACTACATCTTCACGCGCGCAACGGAGAATCTAGTGTAGTTTTAGCATCGCAAAGTCCCGATTTCGCGTTGAGTGTTGATAGTGCGCGTTCTGCTTGCGAATCCTTATTTCATCTTGGTTTTTTGACAAAAACAAATTTACAAAAAACTCGCATCACTTACACTCAACAAGGAATGTCTGCTCAAAAAAACAATCTTCCAGAAGTGGAGTTAATCCTTCTTGCTTCAAATCAAGATATTGTAATCTCTTCGTTAGATCCTTCTCTTAGAAATTTTGGTATAATGTGGGCAAAAAAGAAAGGTTGGATACAAACTTCAAACGGAGTCGTTTCTTTAACTCAAACTGCAAAATCTATTCTTCAAAAAAATGCGTATATTAAATTACCTACAAACCCAATGGATATTTGTAATTTTGATTCCGCATCCATTTCTGAGTTACAAAAACGCAATTTAATCCAACTTTCAAGTTCTGTTGAAGACACTTCTATCAAATTAACTGCATCTGGTTCAAAAATCGCATCAACTATAACTCCAACCGAATTAGAAAATACAAATGAAATCGGAGTGATTGATCGCAACCTGCTACTTTCTGGTTCTTGGAAAAATAAATTTTTTACTAAATACGACGTATCCTCTCCCCCTCCCGCGTCCTTTTTACCCCGACGTCATCCAGTTAGTCGTTTACGCAAACATATCTCTGACATTTTTACTCGTATGGGTTTTGAACAAATGACTTCTGAATTAGTGCAATCCTCATTTTGGAATTTTGATGCATTATTTCAGCCTCAAGACCATCCAGCGCGTGATCTAGCCGATACATTTTACTTATCATCAAATTCTGACAAACTGACTGATCGTGATTTGGTCAAAAATGTAAAAAACGCACATGAATCAGGTTGGAAATATGATTGGAACGAGCAAATATCCTCAAGAAACGTTCTTCGCACGCACACAACTAGTGCAAGCGCAAAGACACTGTATACTCATCGCGAGAGTTCACTTGCTCAAAAATTTTTTATGGTCGGAAAAGTATTCAGAAACGAAGCAACCGATTACAAACACCTTGCGGAGTTTTATCAGGTTGAGGGTATAGTCTGTTGGGAGCACGCTACGTTTGGGCATCTTTTAGGTCTGTTAAAATCCTTTTATTCTCATCTTGGGTTTGAGCAAATTAGATTTAGGCCTTCATATTTTCCATATACTGAGCCCTCTCTTGAAATAGAAGTTTTCCATCCACAAAAAAAAGCATGGTTAGAACTTGGCGGTGCAGGTATATTGCGCCCCGAAGTGTCCTTACCTCTATGTAATAATTATCCTGTTCTTGCATGGGGGCTTTCACTTGAACGCCCACTAATGTTATCAAGCGACACTCCCGACATTCGCACTCTTTATAGAAATGATGTGGATTGGCTTAGAAATTTTAGTGTTTTATAACTCGTTTTTGTAACCTATGGTTTTTTGAAATTAAATGCAGTTTGGAGTATGGTGGTCGGATGGGTATTTTAGATAATGTTTTCTCTATGTTCGGTGCAAGTGGCTCTGATTCTGAATCAAAAAAGGTTATGCCATTTAAACTTACTACTTCGTTGAGACCGGTTCGTCTTAGAGCAATGACTCAAAACTCTTGCGATTTAATCATAACTATTCAAAATTTAGATTCAAAATCGTTAATGTGTTCCGTGGTAGTCGAAAGTCCAAATTCTTTAGGTTTTGATTCTGTAGGGCTCCACAAGAAAAAAGAACTACGTCTTGGAAATTTGGATGTAGCCAAATCTCGTAGTATCCCTGTTTCAATACATGCCAACAACCAAACTCCTGCTGGTACGTATCGTTTTTTCATTACTGCATATTCTCATTATAGGGACTACACTCACGTACTAAACTCAGTAAGAAAATCAGTGGAGTTAAGGGTCGTTTAGTTTTTCAAACAGAGCGTTGGGTTCATATTCTGGCACTATCTTATTTTTTGTATTTTTCTATTTTTATTTTTTTTAAAATATCAGCGTGTAGTATTCTCTTCTTTTTGTTGAACTGCTTTTAAGTCATGGCTTTTTTGTTTTTCATCTATTTTTTTAACCAAATCGTCTAATGTAGCCGCGATACTTCTACCTTGCTCTGTAAGACTAACGGTCTTCATTCTCCCTTTTTTTTCAAACTGAACCCATCCTGCACTTTGAAGTTTTGACAACCATTTAGTAACATACACGTATGACGTTGCAGAATATTTCGCAAGTTTTGATGGATACCATTTTTGTTCGCTATCCTTTAAGCATATTATTACTGCAACTGGTTTTTGTTTAAGTACGAATGCCTTCATTGTCATGTAGCTAAATTATCATTTAGTCTTTTAACTTATTGTGTATGCTTTTTGTAGCTTGTTGCGTCTTATCTCTGGGTCACCCTTTTTTTGGAAAACAACAATTTTTGCACAAATTCACGAATTGAATTTGACTAAATTTTGCGCTTAATTATGCAACACTCCATTGTTGGATTCCAAATCTGCAAATACTCTTAAACTCTTCTCGTGCTATCAACTACATGCAGTCAAAAAAAGGGTACGTTTCGTTTTTTCTTTTTATACTAATATCTATAGCGATACTCTCAATTTCTTCCCAAAATGTCCAACCACAATCAATTTCTGGCGCATATATTTTCAAATCTACACATTCTGATCACGTCTTACTAAAACGTATCTTCAAACCCGTGATTCAAGATGCATTGTCTCAAGTTGCAAATACTTTAAGATTACTTGAAACCGCCGATCAACTATCTATCTCTCTTGGTCCGTTTAATAAAATAGTCTCAAACATCACACAAGAAACCCAAAACGATATAGTGCGCGTTCAAGTTCTTCATAATCTAGATAGTGCAATGTCTTCGCACTCTGCTTCTTCAGAGTTTATTAGTTCTTATTTTTGCGATTCAAGTTCTTATCTTTCAATAAACGAAGATCATATTTTATATAACTCCAACTGTCCTTTGCATTGGTTATCTTGTTGGAACACTATAGAAGTTCACAATCCTCTCATCTCTCAATTTAATGTTAAACTTGCAGATGGTATGTATCTTCGCACCGTTCATAAAAAAACAAACACGACGATACAGTCAAAAATTCAACCATTTGAAGTATCAATTAATTTGGGGATACAATGAATGCTCAAATAACTACTGAAGCACTGATGGGGTTTTTACTATTTTTATTTTTTATTATCTTTATGTTTGCTCCTACTTTATCTTTTGTTCAAACTGCTCAACAGATAAATGACGCAAGTCAACTTTCATCTTCACTTTGTGCAAGTTCTCTAAATTTAGGTTTTTTATACTCAAGTTCAATTTATCTAAGCACGCCTACAAAATTATCTATATTTCCTGTGCGTCTGAGTTCAAACATTATTTTCTCTCAACACTCATATGCCTACACTTTATGTGAAGGCGAAGGTTCGGTGTATGTTCAAAATAAAAAATATGTCCCACACTAAACGCGCTTCTATATACTCTTTTGACGCGCTGTTTGCAATAATCATCGTATTGTCATTAACAATTCCATTACTATCAAAAATTTCTTCTGATTCTCTAGACTCAATGGTTTTGGTTTCTCGCCAACAAAAAATCTCAAGTCTTTTACAAATAAGTGAAGATTTTTATTGCGATAGGGCATCAAAAAAATTCTCCACTCAACTTTCACTAGATACCTATTCCTACTGTGGGGTATTATCTGATACCTTTGATCCAACTACAAATTACGATTTTACTCGTTTGGGGTTAAGTGACTTTTCAGTGCATTTCACTTCTCCTCCTACATACTCTGATAATCATTTTTGTATTCATCGCCAGATGCGCGATTCAAATTCAAACTCGGTGTCATTATGGTTTTGTGCAACTTGATGTATTATTTTAGTCAGTATGTTTTATCTTTTGGTGGTCTTTATGATTTCATTTGAAGCAATGCTTTCGTCAATTCTTTTATTAGGTGCGTTTTCGCTATTGATATATTCTCATCAAAACGATTCAACACCTTCTCAATTTGTTTCTTTTGCAAATTTTCTTGAGCTCTCTGACCTCGCATTTTTAATGTCTGATGGGCGTGCCTGCGATTTCTCAAATGTAAAACTAGATTCAAATTTCTGTTATAGTTGCATACTGTTTGACTCTAATAACTCTTTTTCAAACCCAACTACTATTTATTCAAGTTATTCTTGCAACTATGCGCAATCATCTGCCTTTGCAAAACTATCAATAAACGTTCCTATCTATGCTCAAAATAAACTCTATTCAATGCAATTATCAAAATATCCCCGTAACTAACGTCTTCCTTACCCTGCGGATGCATAAAATTTACATAACTGTCGGTCATCCATCCGTGTTAATTCTTGGCAAATGTTCTGATCCTTGCTACTTATCGCAACATTTGAGATACATGGTCTTCTGTATGTGTCTTGCTCTATTTTTTCGCACATTTGCATGTCTAATTCTGCAATTGCTATCTTGTTCAAGCAAACGTCCATCTCTAACTCTTCTTCTTCCATGCATTTTTGTACTCTGTCATCTATCGCATATTGTGCTTCATTTTTTTGTTTTTGTTCTATTTTTGTCTGTTCAACCACTTTTTGTATGGTCGGGGTAGTTTCAGTTCGTTTTTGCGTTTGCAATGATTTTGCTCTAGTAGGGTCAACAGCATTTGTTATGCATCTTTCTCTAATCTGGGGTTCCTCTATTGCATAACACGTATATGGGTCTTGATACCATACTCCTACGTACTCTAAGCATTCATCTTTCAAATCAGTCTGAGTGATATGATCACATTTTTTTGAATATTCAGTCTGTATGCATCCCGTAACTAATATTGTAATTAGTAAAACTGCAATTTTTTTGCACACATCTATTTTGTCCATGTTCAATGCAAACTCATTTGCATTTATAAAGGCTTTACTTTTGCGCCTTCTCCATGTAATATTAATCCTATATCATGTTTGAGGTTTATTGTGGCCGCCGGTGATTGTATGGAATTGGTCGTAACTATTCTACTAACCCCTGCCGCAAGAAGTCGTTCCAATGCCCCCTCTAAAAACATCCCATGTGTTGCAGCGCATGAAACGGATTTCGCACCCATCTCAAAACATTTTTGGGCCGCACGAATCATGGTTCCTCCACCCGCAATCATATCATCTACAAGTATAACATCTGTGTTTGAAACATCAAAATCAGCTTCCATTTTTTCTATCGGTCGGTGTGCAGTATTATTATCGTCTGTGTATCTGCCCCTTTCTTTTCTCATGAATAAACCGTCGCTACCAACTAAATATTTCGCACCTGCATCCGGGCTCACCACTACGGCATCTGGGAGTGTTTTTCTCAAATAAGATACAAGCTTTGGCCCCATACATCTATTCATTATTTCTATCCCTTGATATTCAACATCTCCTGGCTTTTTCAAAAAATGACAATCCCATGTGTGAATTTTGTTTGCACCACTCTGTTTTAATAATCGTATAAGTAATTTTGAGCTGACTACTTCTCCGGTAAGCCACGCTTTATCTGAGCGAGCATATGGCAAATACGGTATAACTAAACTGATATGTTTTGCTCCTGCTTCTTTTGCACCATACATAATCTGTAACAGTGTCACTAAATTTTCATCCGGTTTTGGAAAAAGTCGGTGAACTATGCGTACCTTCTTCCCAGCAAGATTTTCAATTCCTTCAAGTCTGCAGTAGCTTTCTCCATCCGGAAATCTTTTTGTTACCACTGACGGTAGTGCGATGTCCGCGCAATTTGGAGATATTATAGATAATTGTTCAAGCTTGTCGCTCTCACTCTTACTCACATTAACCTCACTCATTTTCCCACACCATTACTCTTACTCATTCACAGGTTAAAAATCTACGTGCCGACTATCATGCGAACCATATTTCTTAATCCGGGTGCAAGCCCCATTATTGCAATTGCTAACAGTGCAAGTATTTGTATATTTTTGTTTTTTTCATCGCGCGCAACAAAAACTGCAATCAACGAAAATATTACTTTCACTAAGAAAAAAAGTCCATATCCGATAGCTGTTGATTCACCTATAGCGCTTGAAAGAACATGCTGTTCAAAATATTTTATTTCATGTGCAGGTCCAAATATATCTATGGCCATCCAAGTCGCCATTCCATCTAACGCATGTGCAAATATTGGCAATGCAAATTCAATCTTTTTAAGTGAAAATATTTTTGAAATAACGATCGCACTCAAACCTGCTACTACTAAAACGACTATTGCATATTCAAAATATCTGATCATCGCACCTACTAAAAAGAACGCACCTAATGCAAACACTGCGCCTATTTTTGCACACCAATATTTCGAATCTATTTTTTTCCCAATTAAAAAAGTCAACAAAAAAAGACATGCCACAACCACGTATATCCCTGGAGTTATTGTAAATATTCCGTAATCTAAAATAGCGCTTTGTTCTATCTGTTGATAGGCTGGGAGTGTAATCTTTTGGGTTATAAGATCTGTAGACTGTTTCATCTGTTCAATCACAGTGTAAATTAATCGCGAATCAATAGCATCGGTAAAAACTCTAATTATAGAACCAAAAAAAGTCCAAGCAATTGCGCCAATATAAAACTCTTTGTCAATTTCAATTTTTTTAATCTGAAAATATCTGTAAATAGCGTATATGCATACTATCGCAATTATTGCATATGTAATCGTGTTCACTATATTATATCCTGTTCGCATCGTCATCGGAGATATAAAATAATCCCGAATAATTGTGGCAACGTCCATGTAATGTTTTACCCTTGCGCATTAAAATGTGCTTGGGTTTGCGCGATTTATCTCAAGTATTGCATACACGCGGCATCATCTTTTCTATCCAACATTTATCAATACTTTAATTTTTTCACAATTTTATTTATTGTGCGGAACTTATTTCTGGATATGGCAAGTCTTTGTCTTTCCGCTACGTATAAAAAGCAACTCTGTGTCTTGTTTGCATGGCATGCCGACCTTCATATCATGGAACGCGTCTAACTCTTGACTGTATGACGTGTGCGCTTGGGCTTGGAACTACTGCATGTATCAATTCTCATTTACACACTCTTGCAACATTACAACGCTCATGGAAAACTACGCGTTATGAAGAAGAATCTATGGTTGAATTAAGTGAGGAGAAGTCAAAAATATTTCTGGAATATGTCGGGGTTATTCGTCAAGTTGAAGCCATCATGCTCAACAAAAAAATATATGGGCGCGCAGAAGATGATTTTTATCAAAAACGCATAACTTTGCTAAAAGAATTCTACGAAGCAATGTTTCAAAGTCCGCTTCAGGCTGCGCGTCTTTTATCTGATTACAACGAGCCTACTCCTGAACGTTCAATTTATTTGGCAGGGCATCAAGAGTTCATAAGTTGGATTGAAGGAATTCATGATGCATATGTAAAAACAAAACTATATCTGATCTCAAAAGATCATGATGATTTGCGTCATGCGTTTTTATCAATACTGGATTTAAAATCAATGCCTTATTCTCAATCTTTTGTAAAAACAGTTCCAAAAAACGCCACTCTTGTTCAAGGGGTAAGTTATGATCTTGAATATGGCGTAAGCGTGGATCTGTACAAGGTTCCGGGTCAAGATTCTCTTTTATATGTTCAAAAAAACCCCACAATAGAAACTCTAAGCGCGCCTCTTTCACAAATGATGAAAGATGCAATATCAATAGAACTCAAAGTTTCTCATGAAAATGTTGATTTTACTACTGTGTTTGAGGAGAGAATGCGCGAGTTCCGCCAGCAATTTTTGCATTCCTCTCTAGAAAACGGACTAAACTTAGATCCTCAAACCGCGCTCATAATGGGGCGTGAATCTGCAAGTTGGACTGTCGGGCTTGGCGGTCCATTAGAAAATATCGCACTTGATAGAAAGAATATTACTGATATCTACATAGATGCACAAAATGCAGCTATTTATATAGAGCACCAAGTTCACGGTCTATGCCACACGTTGTGGACATACAATAAAGAAATGCTTGAGCGTGCTTTCAAAAACGTCGTATCTTCTATGCAAGGTACTAGGCGGTTTGACAAAGACAATCCAATCATAGACGTAGTTTTGACTCGTCTTGCAATGCGTTGTCACTTACAACGCCCCCCTGCAACATTTGGTGATCTGCAAGCTGCTTTACGTATAATGAAAGACGAGCCATTTACGTATGCCGAGTATTTAAAATACAAATCATTCACTCCATTTTTTGCAGGATACGACGACGTCATGGTCGGTCTTGGTTGTTCTGAAGCCGTATTGGGGTTAAAAGGTGTTGGAAAAACTGCCTTTACTTCTGCAAAGATATGTGCAATTGGTCTAACTCGCAGGATTCTTCCAATTCAAGATATAGAAGAAATTCCTGTTAAAGCGTATCGAAAACGCGGATTTCATATAGGTGCAGTCCGAGTCTCAGCATCTGATCGTGATGATGCGCCTGCAAGTTCTGGGGAGTTAGATTTAGTTTCAATGACTAATGCTTCTTTGCGTATGGGGGACTCATGTGTGATTATAAACGAAATTCGTTCGCGCACTGCAATTCAGGGAGTAATCAATATGTTAAATACCCAACCTGGGATTTTTTTACTATACAATCTACATGCGCAATCACTAAAAGATATTCAGGATCGTCTTGAATTGGTTTTTGGTATGCCTGCAGCCTCAATGTATTCTACTGATCGCTACACTTTCCTCAAAAAAATACGGTTCGGGCGAAAATCAAGAATGTACCGAATGCTTGGAACACAATACGAATCCGATTTGCAGACTCGTGAATTTACTCCCATATTTAGTTTGGAGCGCGGATCAGATATAGACTCTACGCGTCTGATCTGTAATTTCTGTGCATTGCCTGAAGCAAGCGCAAAAGAGCTTTACAATGCAGATCTTGGGAAAATCTCAAAAAAACTCAAATTAAAATTTACTCCTCCTTCACTAAAAAGACGTTCTGAAGAAACTGGTTTGCCCGTGGAAGATTATGTAATGGAGGCTTTTTACAAAGCAAAACTTTACGATATGATTTATCATGCATATCTAAAACACAACAATCCTGCTTTATTGGAAATAGATTTTGTTCTAAAAGTTCTTACAATCGCAAATAATATTTTGCATTCATATGAATCAGAGTCTCCAGATTGGGCAAAATATGATCGTATGCTCACAGATGCGTTCAAAGATTTACTTTCAAAAGAACTTGCAGATTGGGAGTCAGAATCTGTCGCACTTGGGACAAAAAACGACTTGCCTACTTCACAAAAAAAACGCGTTTTTGCTCGCAACACTGCGCGTATCCCCACCGAAATCATAGTGCCAGAATCTGATTTTTCAATGGACGATTCACAATACGTTCAAGACGAATAAATGTGCAGGCAACTCAGACTCTACTTTTTCAACACAACCGACGTTTCATAATATCTTCAAACCGAACATGTTCAAAGCGAACAAGCACACGAATAAACCCAAATCTACTTTTTCAACGCAACAGACGTTTTACATTAAGCGTCCATCATTGTGTAATTCAGGTATCCTCAAACAAAACTGGCATGCTAATCTTGTATTCATGTGTTGCATCATTGCGTCATGTCACTTTTTGATATGTTGTTCTTTGCAGCATTCTCACTTCACACTCTTGCTTATATACAAATTGCACTCAAATCTATTATATGGGTGCGATAGACAAATTGCGCGAGCTTGAAGAAGAGCTTGCACGAACTCAAAAAAACAAAGCAACCGAATTTCACATCGGAATACTAAAATCCAAAATCGCTAAACTAAAAAAAGACCTGAGTGCACCCAAAAAGTCTGGTGGTTCATCTGGTGGATTTGATGTAAAAAAGTCTGGGGATTCTACTGTGGTTTTTATTGGGCTTCCATCTACTGGAAAATCAACACTTCTAAATGCGCTTACTGGCGCAAAATCAAAAATCGCTTCTTATGCTTTTACAACTCTTACTTGCATTCCCGGTATAATGCACTATAACGGTGCAAAGATACAATTACTTGATCTTCCGGGTATAATTGCGGGTGCAAAAGAAGGTTCTGGCCGTGGTCGTGAGGTGCTTGCGGTTGCAAGAAATGCAGATCTTGTTCTTTTAGTTTTAGATGTATTTGACCCAAACTATCGTCCAAAACTTATCCACGAACTTGACGGTATTGGTGTGCGTCTTGATAGTAGTCCTCCAAAAATATACATGCAAAAAAAATTACGTGGGGGGATAAATATCAGTTACACTACAAAACAATCTCAATTAACTGATCGTCTAATAACTGCAATGCTTCACGAGCATTCTATTCACAATGCCGAAATCACTATCCGACAAGATGCAACTGTGGATGAGCTTATCGATGTAATTGTCGGGACAAGAAAGTATATCCCTTCGCTTAGTGTTCTAACAAAAACTGATTTGGTTCATCAAGAATTTATAAAAAATATAAAATATCCTCACATCTCTGTAAGTTCTGAAAAAATGATTGGCGTGGATACTCTCAAACAAGCAATTTTTGATAAACTACGTCTTATACGTGTTTATACTAAACGAAAAGGGGAAGACGCCGATGATGTTCCTCTTATGATGCGTGAAGGAGAATCTATCGCAGATGTTTGTCCAAAACTTCATCGAGATTTACTCACAAACTTCAAATATGCTCTTGTGTGGGGGCCATCTACTAAATTTCCAGGACAAAAGGTCGGGCTCACTCATATTCTAGAAGATGGGGATACTGTGCAAATATTTGCAAAATAACTAATATATGTTTTCGTATATGCTGTGCAGTTCCATCATTCTATCTATTACTTCTGTTTTTTGTTGTTTTTGTTATATTTGTAACATTTGATATATATTCAATCGCGCGCATATTTTTTTGTGATTATGATGTGTAATAACATTCAACAAAAACAAACGAATATAACTCAAACTCCAATGGCGCTGTATAATGCACGCCTAAGAAACCTGTTGCCAAACGGGCGCCATTCAATCCCTCTTGGAAAAGAAGTAGCTGTTAGACTTGAGTCTGATGGGACATTGAGTCCATATCTTAGAAACATTCAAGAACGAAGACACATATATACTCCAACCACAACCCTGCAAAAACCACTAGTCGAATCAATCAATCTCGGTCCGCATTCAGAATAACTCTATAATTCTGTTTTTTTTACTTTTTAACACAATTCAATTTCTTCAAATTTTCTTTTTTTCTTCATTGCTATTTTTGTTTTTGCAATTAAAAAATCAAAAAAATCCATTTCACTTTTTTCTTTTGAGTGTCTAGCATTCCATTCTCTAATAATTTTATTATATTGCTCTATTTCGCTATTTTGTCGCTCAATTATCTCCCGCACCGCATCCTTATCATATTCTTGTTCACTCCATTTACGTGGGCAAACAAAATTTTTTACATATTTTATTTGACTTTGATCGTCAAGTGAAAATGGGTATGCTCTGCACACCGTCGGATGCGCTCCCCATATTTCGCATCCTTTGGAATGTTTTGAAAATACACAATACATATTTTTTTTTCTAACAAGTGTAAGTAGTCTCTCTTCAAGAACTCCCTGATTAAATATAAACACTAGCGAATGCGGTGCGCTTTCAATATTCTTGGCATCAGCAAGTTCACAAAACTGTTTGCATTCTTGTGGGGTTTCTTTTTTTGTATGCATCATTATATGTACTACATCAAATCCGGTTAGCGGAACTGCAAACCTATTGCAACATCTTACTCCGCAAGATGCGCAGGGTTCAACAATTTTCTGTGATTGTGCATTAGCAAAAATACTTTTTTGTTGCTCCACTATTATCTCACTCAATATCTGTTTTTAATTCTTCAATTTTGGTTGGGATTTGCTTTTACGCCCTATTTGTTTCTCACAGTGAGCTTGTGATTGGGGTTATGGGTGTGACCTAGAAGTTTGATTTGTCCAATATTCACGCGAGTATCGCTCAAATTGTTAAAATTGTCAAGAATCGGATCAAAATCATCAATTAAGTTTATATTCAATGCGTGATTTGGATACTCATGCCTGCCATATTAAAAGGAGCGGATTCTACACTGCAAAATGCGTTTTCAAATAAAAACGCTAGCTTGCAAAATTCGCACAATGAAGTTTTTTTAACCAAAACACAGCCGGATCACGGATTTGAGCAACTGCTATATTCTGCTCAATCCTTAGTTAGTCCTATATTTAGTGCAATCGTTACGCCCGGGCGCTACCCCGAACTTTCAAATATTCTTCACGATATAGAATTTCAAACTCCCACCTCAATTCGTGCATATTCTGATAAAAACACCTTTGCAGTCACACTCAACTATGCGGGGAAAACTATAGATATAATATCCTCAGAGAGTGGCGAAACATCTATAACTATCTCTGACAATAAAAAAAATTCTAGTGCCACCATACTAAAACGTGGTAACGACATCACTGTTCATATGAGTTAACCTCTTCCTCCTGAGACTTAACCTCTTCCTCCTGAGACTTAACCTCTTCCTCCTGTGAAATAGAAAATAAATATCATAAATGTCGCGGATTAGTCCCTGCGACTTAACATCTTCTCCCGTGTTTTATTCTTATATCGCTTATTTTTGCACGACTTATTGTCAAACTTGTAATCTCACTCACACGTTGAAATTTTTATAACACTTATTTTTGCACTGGTTATTTTCAAACGGATTAACCGTCTGTTATTCAATCACGTAGCTTCAACTTTCATGCTATTTTTTAGTCTGGTTTACGGCGCAATATTCTTATACTCTTAGATGCTATGTCTTTGTATGAATCAAACGACTTATGGTTCTGTGAGAATAACATTATTTGGTCACTCCTCTGTTCTTTTAGAATACAATTCAATAAATTTCTATATAGATCCGTTCGTGCTGGACCCAAACCCAAAGCGTGCGGACGTAATATTGCACACTCATTCGCATTTTGATCATTGTGTTGTACCTGATTCAATTGTCGGCTCAAAAACACAAATAATATCAAGAGCCGGAAAGTTTGCCGGTATGGACATTAAAATCGGTGAGACTATCAAAACAAATGGGGTTTTGGTTCATGCCGTGCATGCCTATAATAAAAACAAACCGTTTCACCCAAAGGGCGAGGGTGCGGGGTTTCTATTAGTTTTTCCAGCATTACCTAATCCGATTCGTATCTATGTTGCAGGGGATACCGATCTGATTGATGAAATGAAGTCAATACGCTGTGATGTAGCAATACTCCCCATAGGTGGGAAATATACAATGAATTCTGATGAAGCCGCTCAAGCCGTTTCAATACTAAAACCGAGAATCGTAATTCCTTATCATTACAACTATATGGACGATCTAAACGTGAATCCAAACGATTTTTCAAACATGGTTCATACGTTGTATCCAGATGCGTTGGTGCGCATATTGGTGCCTTAGTTTATGTCTTTATATAGTTGTTTACCGGTGCAATGTCATGCAATTTCTAAATAATCGTTCAATAGTCCTTGTTTGCATTTTTGGAGGTGCCCTTTCTCTTTTGGCCGGGTACTATTCTTCAAATGGTATACTTTTGTTTATCTGTTCATTCCTTTTTTTTCTTTCATTGCTAATATGGAAATTTGGATATATTCTTGCTCCACTACTAACAAAATCTCTAAACATCTCCTTGCGCGATCGGGATTTTGTTCTATGTCCCTCACAAGACGTTATCATAAAAAAAGTATCTGATGGTTTTATAGCTTCAAGTTTCATCTCAATTCAACTTCGTGACTCAACAAGTTTCAAATCTGAGACTCAAAAAGTTGCTCTTATGGAAATGTTTGAGCGTGCAATTTCTTCAATTCGCTTTACTCTCAAACTCTGTTTTGTAGTTTGCAATGTTGATTTGTCTGAGCACATACAAACTCTTGAGGAGCATCGCTCAATTGCCGAGCACAAATTATCACAGTCAAAAAATTCTGCTTCTCGTGCACAGCTTGAGAGAGAAATCTCTTATTTTAATTCACAGCTAGAGCGCTTGACTTTGGGTGATTCACCTATGCAAGTTTTGGCATATGCGCAAACTACTGTTTTTGCACTATCAAAAGAGCAAGCGGTATCTCGTGTACAATCTCAAGCAAAAGAAGCGTGCGGTATTCTCTCAAATTCACTGGGTGCAAACACAACTGTACTAAGTGGCGAGGATTTGCTTCATTGTGTCGGTTGGGAATCATTTTCACCAACTTCAAAAACACAAATTCGTGATTCTATTTTTTAGGTGCATATATGAGTAAACTAAGTTTGCAACCTTTGTTATGTTCCAATTTTGCAAGGCGCCGTTTTCTTCTAAGACCCACCGAGCCAGACTGGCAGGATTTGATAGCTCCAGCTCACGATTCAATTTACTTTGGTTCTTCTCAAGCTCTAAATGTTCCAGTTTACTGGAATTACAAACGCTTAATCAATCCGCATGTGGCGGTCGTTGGGATGACTGGGAGCGGAAAATCATTTTTTGTAAAATCATTCATAAGCCGAGCCAGCGTGTTGTGGAACACAAATTCACTCATACTAGATTGGTCAAACGAATATACTCCTTGGGTAAATGGGGTCGGTGGTACTATAATAGATTTCACCAAAGGCATAAGTCTAAATATTCTTGATTGTCGCTACGATTCAGAAACGTCCGATATCACTCCTCTTTCACACATCGATTGGGTTCTAAATGCAATTTGCGTGTCCTGTTCTTTATCAAACGATTCTCAATCAAAACTACTAATAAAATCTGCTCTAAAGTCCGCATATAAAAAATTTGGTATTGATCTGAACTCACCAATCTCAAAATCAAAGAAAAAGCTTCCCTCCGTAGTTGATGTTTTTGATATACTCTCAAGCGCACCTGCGAGTTCTTCTAAAAACAGAGTTATTTTAGCGTTTGAAAAGTTATGCTCACAAAATTCATTATTTTTAAGCACTAAAAATTCTCTCAACCTAAATTCGCTCACAAATCATGGTTTATGCTCCATAAACTTAAGTGCTCTTCCAAGTGACGAGCATCGCTCACTTGTGGCATTACTTATACTTCAATTTCTAAAGGAAAAAATGCGCACAAATCAAACGAACAAAACCGAATCTCCTCGTTTCATAGTTGTAGTAGATGAAGCATGGAAAATAGCGCAAGATGAGAACTCAGATTTAGTGCAAATTCTAAGAGAGGGGAGAAAGTATTCGTTTTCTTTGGTTGTGGCATCTCAAAACCCAACCGATATCTCAAAGACTATTCTCTCAAACTGTGCAACTTTGTTGGTCTTTAGACTTTTGCATCACGAATTTCGAGCTTCACTTCTAAGTTCACTCAATCTTCATGCTAATTTTTCAGCATCAATTGAAGGTTTTCCAATCGGGCGTGCGCTATGCAGATTTGCGCTCAAAGACCCTTGGTGTTACGATGGACCCTTTATAATCTCTAAGATAGATGGTCAATTATTTCTTGATGAGTTTATTGTGTTGGTGGATAATATGCAAATTAAGATATCCAAAAAAGATATTTCAAAAAATTTGTGGGGCGTCGGTCTTTCAAGCTCACAAGTATCCTCTATATGCTCTCAGTTTGAGCAATCATCAAATCAATTGACTGCTACTCGGTTAGTTCGTATTTTGCTTTCTTTTGGGTTGTCAAAAAATTCTATTCGTACATTTTTAAGAAATTGTGCATTTAGTGAATCTCAAATATTAACGGTTTTCTCAAATATGGATTCGGTAGATCCTTTGGTTTCACAATCCTTAGTAGATTTGGTGGTTTCTGATGAAAAACGTATCTGATTATTTACAATTACAAGCACCACAATTGATATGTGTAAAATTCAAAATTTCGTTGCGAGGGTCTGCGAAATTATGGGCGTCTAATCTATCCGATATAGGGTTCAGTTCAATTGATATCTCAAAATCTTCATTATCTCTAAAAAAGATTTTCTCAAAAGATTTAAGTTCTAATCCTACCGATTTCATATCACTTACATTACAAAAAAATCTAATCACAATAAGCTACACCTTATCAAAAAAACAAAGCCCTACAAGTCGTCAAATAGAAGCGACTCAAATTGCACTTTTAACTTTAGGTACTCTTGGGTGCGTTAAACTTGATAGTGATTTTTGTACTCATATAAGTTCAATTCTTGATTCGTGTTCCAAATCTATATCTACTACACAATCTTCTCTTGAATTTGAAAACTCTCAACTACGCTCTAAACTCTCACAATTGCATGCAACTATAAATTCTCTTGGAGAACAATGCGAAAAAAACGTGCGAACTATAAATGGGCTTGAAACAAAACTTGCCTCTACAAGTAAAGATATCGAAAAACTAAATTCTTTATCAAACGATTCTGTTGACGATTTAGTTTTAGAATGGTTATCTTTACACAATGGTCAAATTCAGATCGGAGAGTTTTGTTCACAATTCTCAATAAATCCAGTTCGTGCCGAACAAAGTCTTGAGCGTTTATGCAAATTGTCTTTGATCAAAAAGGTGTAAGCATGCCTGATACTCACAAATTTATAGTTGTATCTAATAAATCTATAATCAGAAAGTACATTTTACTGGGCGGGGCGAGTGCGTTTTTATATAAATTAAGGCGTGCTTTATCTAATATAGGTGAATCGATTTGGCACTAATAAAAGTATCTCAGAACGATCTGTGTTCACTTGCACACATTAAACCTTGTGAAGTTGAGCCGACA
>CAZHIX010000021.1:0-19573 GCA_964532715.1 Microcaldota archaeon
AACCGTGTCTATGGTTCAATTAATAGATGGAATGACGTGGCGTTCATTCAAAAACGTTGGAGAATTTGCAGGAATAAGTTTTAGTGATCTAACTAATGGAGAATATAAGCAAAAATTCATATCTGAAATAGCAAAAACTGGGGCAGACTTGTTAGCGCATGGTACTGGCGATGAAAATTCTGGAAATTTCATGATACTTAGTGATGGTTCTCTTATTCGTATAGATTACGAACTGATTCTTCCAAATAAAAGTATGCAGTTTATGATGGCAAATCTTAGCTCTCTTAAAAAATATTTAGGTTTTGATGTTTCCGAGCAAGATTTGGCAAGCATGAAAAAAATATTTATAACTCGTTGGAATCATATTCAAAACAAACTACTTACATCTGATAAAAGTTCATTAAAACCCGATATAAAACAAAAATTGGCGGAACATTATAATTATGGTTTATCAAACAATAGATTCAAAGACCATCAGTGTAAATCTATTGAACAGGCCAACGAATCAATTTTATTGTTTGAACTTAGATTAAAAATGTCTGCTCAAACAGCTTGGGATAAGTTTATAGCCGAACAATAACCTATTATGTGATATTATGGCAAAGTTTATATCTCGTCAAGAAATCCATGAAACTTTAAGAAACAAGTTAGTGTTTGATGGTTTACCTCCACTCTCATCTTCTAAAATGAGAAAGACCTCTAACAAGCTCAAACTATCCAAATATTTGTCTAGTTATGTAGATTTAGTTCCTGTAAATGGAACAATCACTAAAATTAGGCTTAATCTATCTAATGCACCAAACTTGTTGGAAAGTGCTCAGCATCTTTGTTCTGCGTTGAATATGAACGAGGTCAATTTCAAAACCAATCGTTTTGTTGTTCGTGAAAGTAATCTTTTACAAATTCCATCTATTAATGTTTATTTGGTGCCTTTTTTTGTAGAAAACTTTTCAAAACAAATTAATGGTTCAGAATTGGCTCTCAAAAGTATATTCTATAAAAAACAAGTATCAAATGTATCTGCAAATGATTTTGCATTTGCAGTCTTCTTAGCGTGCGTTCTTGATCTTGGTATGGATGCGGTATATTGCGAATTTCATGTAAAAGAATCTGTAAAACGTTTATCTAACGATGCACTTTATTCATCAAAAGTCCAGCAATCTCTATATCAAATACAATTTGATTTCATCCACGCTTTGTGGAATTCAAAACGTTCTATCTGATTACTTTTTAGTCATTTAACGAAATATTTTAGCTGTTTTTCCTACTATTTATAAATATCTGCTCTCCCATAAGTGCGGTGAATGTTATGCCCTCAATGGATGAAATATTAAAACCAGTTCTTGATGATATAAAACAAAAAGAACTTGATTGGAAAGTTTATGATTTACAATCAAATTCAGGTGCGCGTGCTACTGTAAAGGGAAAAGACTGTTTAATGCTTGGCACAAACAATTATTTAGGTCTTTCAAATCATCCAAAACTAAAACAAGCTGCAATTGATGCAATAAATAAATATGGTGCAGGTTCAGGTTCAGTTAGGGCTATTGCCGGAACTATGGATTTGCATATGCAACTTGAAAAAACAATTGCAAAATTCAAACACACGCAAGATGCGATTTATTTTCAAACCGGTTTTGCAGCAAATGCAGGTGCAATTCCAGCAATTCTAACTGACAAAGATTTAGTTATCTCAGACGAGTTAAATCACGGTTCAATTATTGATGGGGTAAGACTCACAAAAGCAGAGCGCGCAATTTACAAACACAACGACACAAACGATTTAGCACAGCTTTTAGAAAAAGTAACAAAAGAGAAAAAATATCGTTTAATCTACATAATTACTGATGGAGTTTTCTCAATGGATGGAGATATCGCACCTTTAGATAAAATCGTGAAACTAAAAGAGCAGTATGATAACGTTTTCATACATGTAGATGATGCACATGGGGATGGAGTATTGGGAGAACACGGTAGAGGTATCGTAAATCATTTCAAAGTTGAAGGTAAAGTTGAAGTTGAAATGGGAACATTTTCAAAAGCTTTCGGTGTTGTAGGAGGTCTTATTGCCTGTTCAAGCACACTAAAAGAATATCTGCACAATAAGGCGCGAACTTATCTTTTGTCTGGTTCTGCTCCACCTGCAACTGTTGGTGCGTGTATCGCATCATTAAATCTTTTGGAAGAAGACGGTTCTCTTGTAGAAAAACTTTGGGAAAACACAAACTATTTCAAGCAAAAAATAAACTCGTTAGGTTTTGATACTGGTAATACTCAAACTCCAATCATACCTATAATGATTGGTGATTCAGCAAAAGCAAAACAGTTCTCAAAACTGCTATTTGAGAAAGGAATTTTTGCACTTCCAATCGTTTTTCCAATGGTCGCTCAAGGAAAAGCAAGAATTCGCACACAAATTCGTGCAGATTTCACAAAAGAAGATTTAGATTTTGCAATTGAACAAATCAAATCCGTCGGTGAAGAACTTAATATCGTGAAATAATTTTGTGCATACTTTTGAAATTTATTTTTTTTGTTTTTTCTATTTTCTGCCATATTAGTTTATATTCTTTATCTGCGTCCATTTGGCAGGCGATTTTAGTGTCAGGTGTAATTCCATTTCATCCTACAAATACTAGGCTAGACAATTCTGTCGGGCAAACCTCTCGTGATAATGTAAGATTGTTATTCATGAAAATGAATCCAATTGCAGAACGTTGTAATGGGGATCTAAAAAAATATGAACAACTCAAAGTAGTAAAAAAATTAGTTGCAAAAAACATGGATTCAGTTCTTGAAATAATTAAGCACATGCCTCATTCTTGCGAGTTGAGAGTAGATTGGTTTTGTGCATGTGTGCGTTTCAAATCTTTTTTTCAGTGGCCAGATGAAAAATCGATATCTAAAGTTTCTGATATGATAAGCGTATATCCAGATCAAAACAATTCTGATGTGTTGTTAGTAAATTTTTGCTTGAATTCAATCTCCTATCTTCGTAAATTAGAACTAATAATTTTGAATGATAACAATTTGTGCGATGTTCAAGCAGAGATTAAATCGTTGGATGCAATTCTTGCGAATACTGCACGTACAATCTCAAAAGATATTAACTATATCAAACGAATTGCCTAAGCTAGCAAAATATTCTAAGCAAAATCTTCTTGGCAATCTATTAAGTGTCTGCATTCATCAGTTGTATTGTAAATCCAATGCAATGTAACTTTTTAGTAAACTATTTTATCAAGCATTTTTTTCTTACATGCGTCTTGTATCTCCATAGCAATTCTTGTAGCTGTGCTCATTGGTTTATCATGTGCATAAAGTGAATAAAATGATCCGTCCGGGTATAAATTTGTACCTGCAACTATTCTTGCAGATATCTCAAATGCACAAAATTGCATGTTTTCATCCACTATAAGCTCAATACAAAATGGTCCGGGCATTCCCCCAAACAGTTCATCGGATGCCTCAACAACATTTTTCCCCATATCCAAAACATCACTAAGCAATGATTCTCGCATTACAACTGGTTCATTGCCAACCACTGTAAATGAGGGTTTTATCGGAACTCCTGCCATCATAGTTCTATATCCTTCATCTACGTTTGATTCTACTCTTCTGTCCATAGACATAAGTTCAAGTGATCCTTGTGATACTCTAAATCCATCTGTGCGAATTGGAGAATAAAAGTAGTGCGGATAAATTCTTATTCCTGTCATATATTCCTGAATCATTACTTCTTTTGCGTCTTTGAATTTCTCATGAAATTCTTCTGATGAATGAACTATCGCATATCCTCGTCCGCCTTTTGCGCCTGCATGTTTCACTACACATGCTCTATCAATTTTTTCTGGATCAAAAACCATGGGGACTTTAAGTCCTGCCTTTTTCATCCATTTGTACATTTTACGTCTATCTCGTTCAAATGCAAGTGAATTTCTATTTCCAAATATCGGAATTGCAAAATCATCAAGTTTTTTTGAAAAATATTCCACAAACGACCCATGTGGTATAATTATTGCATTTTTTTGCACAAGCTCATCAACTGGCATTTGATTCGGAGAACTAATATCAATTATCTCGTCTGGTTTTGAATGTTTAAATGCATCATATATTTTTTTCTGTGCAGGATTTGTGCACAATCCTATTGTGTGCAATCCTGCTTTTTTTGCACCATAAAAAATCTGCAATGATGTATGAGAGCAAAGAGTAGCTATGCAAATTTCATCTTTGTCGTAACCCTTAATCACAGAATTAATCTCTTCTTTTGAAATCATTTAATCACCAATTTATGTTACACACTTTTCAAGCTCACCGAGTTTTATTGCCTGTTTTAATTCATATGCAATTCTGTTTCCAACCGACACTGATTTTGAGAACATATACTGTGTATATGGAGTAAATCTTGTTCCCGGTGAACCTGGAACTCTAAACGAAACATCAAATATAGATATCTCCTCACTTTTTTCTGTTGCTTCAAGCGCACCCTGAAGTGCAAACGGACCAATTATCCCATCTGGATAATGTTGTTTTACTCCATTTACAAATTTTTCTCCAATTTCATAAACTTGTTCAAGAAGAGATTCACGTATAGTGCATGCAATATGTCCAGCCTCAATATTTTTCACCTTTATTCCATCCGGTATTGCAAGCTGGTCTCTTGCAGGTAATCTAAGCCATCCATCTAAATTAACCTGCCTTCTTGTGTCTATACCTAAAAGCTCAAGTTCTCCAGTCAATGGAGATTGAAAATAGTTAAAATTAAATTGTGCTCCAATTATAAATTCTTCAATAAGTGCAGATTTTAGGTTTTGTGCACTTACAGTCCCATCTAGAATCATCCTCTCTGATCGTTCATAGTATTCTTGTGGTGTTGATGCAAAAAAGAATGCTCGTTCCCATGGACGTTTTGTCTCTGATGCTTTTATTATGCATAATGTGTCAATATCTTCTGGAGATTTTTTGATTTTTGGTATTCTTATTTTTGACTGTTCAAGTAAAAATTGTTGATTTTTTGGGCTGTTTCTCTCCTCTGCGCGCAAAAGCCATCTATTTGCAAACATCGGAACTTCAAAATTATTCTCAATTTGATCGTATCCTACATATACACAAAACGAGCGATGGGGTATAAATATAGAATTTTTTTCGTTTAATTTTTTTACATTTTCTTCTTGTGTGATTTGTGAAAATTTATCTAAAACTATAGTCTTATCTACACAACCGCAGTGTCCAATTTTCGTGTTTCTATATTTGTAATATTTGTCATAAACGACCTCACGTCCTTTTTGACAAACAACAAGATTTTTCATCGCGTGATCTTTTGCGCCTTGACATATATCAAGTGCACTATGTGAACCAAGCGTGCATATCGTCGCTTGTTCATATTCTCTGGCTTTTTCGCCTATTAATTCTTGCATTCCCATACCTATATATAAAGAACGAAGTATTTAAGCAATTTGCTCAAAGCTTGCTTTTGTTTGACAACAAGCGTCGAGTTTCTGTTCAAAGTGTATGTATTTAACTAAATCACGTGTTTGTCTGACGCTCATACCTGCTTTGACTCTAATTTCAATTAGACGTTCGCGTATTTGCCTTTTTTAAATTCTTTTGCATCAAAGATTAAGTACTTACATGCGAGTCTGCGTGTTATATGCTAAAAGCCCCATGGTCTAGCGGCAAGGACGTCAGCCTTTGGTAATGTGTTCGTGCATTGTGCACATTAAAGAAAGCTGAAAACAGCGGTTCGAATCCGCTTGGGGCTATTTCTTCTTTTCAACAAATTTCTTCCCGCATTTTATGCATCTTTTTGAGTGTGGACTGTTTTGTGCTCCACAAATACTACAAATCGTTTTAATTGCAATTGAGCGCAAATGTCCTTCACTTTTTGCGCGTGTCATAAGAGATTTTGGAATTTGTAATTCATGTTCCTGTTCATTTTCTATTTCTTGCGGTGCATTATTTGTATTATCATTCATACCTGTCGCGTTTGAAAATGGTTCAATATCCATTTTCTGCCCTTTTTTAATCTCTTTAGCTGGAAAAACATAACCGCATTTGCCACATCTTTTCTGACTTGACAAATTTTTTGCCCCACATCTTGGGCATATAATTACGTTTTCGGTATCTCGTTTTTTCATCTGTTGCATATGTATTTTTATGTCTGCTTTTACTTATAACTGTTGATATAAGGTGATTTTAGATGATGCCCGGACTCGGTGGAATGGATCCAAAACACATGGCAAAACTCATGCAACAAATGGGGATAAAAACAGACGAGATAACCGCTACTCGTGTTATTATAGAAAAAGATGGTGCGAATATA
The DNA here is from genome assembly GCA_964532715.1 of Microcaldota archaeon. Lineage (GTDB taxonomy): Archaea > Micrarchaeota > Micrarchaeia > Anstonellales > Anstonellaceae > 1-14-0-10-45-29. The sequence continues at coordinate 6,323 of CAZHIX010000021.1, forward strand.
GTAATAGAAAATCCACAAATCACAAAAATTTCAATGAAAGGAGAGTCAACATATCAAATCTCTGGAAAAGAAAATATTCAAATGCAAACTAGTCAAGAAGATATAAATTTAGTCATGCAATCTTGTGGTGCAAGTGAGACTGAGGCAAAAGAAGCACTCAAATCCTGCAATGGAGATATTGCAGAAGCAATACTGACACTTCAGAAAAAAAATCAAAGCGAAAAAAACGAGTAATCTTGTTACAAAACAAAACACGTTGTTATCTATAAAGCTACAAAATGTGTATGCTTATTTAAATATTGATTTTCATCTGTTTAGTCCCTCTTAATAGGGGGGTGTGGGAGGTTGGAGATGGAGCCTTTGGGTGTACCATCCCTATCTCTTCTTATGTATCAATTGCATTTGCGTCTGTGTTTTTTGTTTTAGATGCCAATTACATATCTAACGAATTTTGAACTTGTAAATAGTGTTCATCAAATTCAACTTTTGTAATATTTTATATTTATATATCTCATTAGTGTGGCATATGTGATGAGTAATATATTCAAAATTAAAGCAGTACTGTTCGATGTAGATGATACTTTATTCCCATCATCTCAATTCTCATTACTTGCAAGACAAACTGCTATCAAATCTATGATTGCGTGTGGTTTGGATGCTGATTTTGAATCTGCTCAGGTACAACTTGAAAAAATAATACGAAAATACGGTTCAAATTATTCATGGCATTTTAATCGTCTGGTGGAATATTTTAATTGCAAAAATAATGATTATTGTATTGCCTCTGCCATTTGGGCATATCACAATACAAAATTATCTATAGCTCCATATAAAAACGTCAAGATAACTCTTGATACATTACGTGAAAGAAACTATATTTTGTGTGTTGCTTCAAGAGGGAAAAAAATAAAACAATGGGATAAATTGATTCGTCTTGGTCTTGATAAATCTTTTAGCTCAGTTTTTGTGGCTCCAAAAAAAGATTCATATTTTTATTCAAATATTTGCAAACGTCTCAAGCTTTTACCCTCTCAAGTCCTGATGATAGGCGATAATCCAAAAACAGATATAATCCCTGCCAAGAAAGCAGGTCTAAAAACCATTAGAATAAAAATAGCAAAACACACAAGCGTTACTGACAATGCTGATGCCCGTATATCTGATTTTTCAGATATTCTTAATTTTTTACTATAATTTCACGCCAAAATAAAAATGTCATGTTTTTATAGCCTCATCTTCATAATAATTTTATTATTGTCAAAAAGGTTATTCTATGTCTGAAGTAAATGATGCTTTATCTGTGAATTTTTCTCAAAATGAAGAAAATCAATCTGAGGAAAATAAACAAAAAATGATTGAAAACTATCTAAAATCTGGTCAAATTGCACAGTCTGTGCGAAAAGATGTTCATTCTCTTGTAAATCCCGGTGCGTCTGCTCTTGATATTGCAGAATCAATTGAGAAAAGTATTTTAGATTCAGGTGCAAAACCCGCATTTCCAGTAAATATCTCTATAAATGATATTGCGGCTCATTATACTCCAACTTACGATGACACGTTATTAATCGGGGAAAAGGATTTAGTGAAAGTAGATTTTGGGGTTGCGATAGATGGTTGTATTTGTGATAATGCAATAACTATAGATTTGTCTGAAGAAAACTCAAAGCTTTTAGAAGCTTGTAAATCTGCTTTGGATAATGCAATTTCTGCAATAAAACCTGGAGTCGGAAACGGAGAGATTGGGAAAATAATTGAAGATACAATCAATTCTTTTGGATTTAAATCAATTGATAATTTAACTGGGCACAAACTTGAACCTTATAATCTTCATGCAGGTGTAGATGTTCCAAATGTTAAAGCTGATTCTGATTATAGCTTCAAAGAAGGTGATGTTTTTGCAATAGAACCATTTGCAACAACTGGTGCTGGTTCTGTTCAAGATCAATCTCAAGTAGAAATATTTTCTGTAGTGTCTGATGGAAAAATTCGTATGCGCTCATCAAGAGAACTTTTGATAAACATCGTAAATTCTCATCTTACTTTACCATTTGCAAAACGGTGGGTAATGCGTTCTGCAAAATCCAAGGTCGTTGCATCTGCGTCGTTGCGCGAATTGCTCAATTGTGGCTGTCTTTATCCATATCCAGTTTTAAGAGAAGTAGCAAAGGGTTTAGTTTCACAATTTGAACACACAATAATCGTTGAGCACGATGGTGCACGTGTAACTGATGGGGAAATAAATCTCTAGCGTTTTTATTTTGGGGTTTGTTTTGTTTGGTGAAAGTATCTAAATCAAAAAGAATCTCTGAGCAAGAACACGCCTTTTTTGTGGGTGTGCACAAAATAATTAGTGTGTTTGAACAAGCGTATCCTAAAGTTTGGTGCACTCTAAATTACAAAAATGAGTTTGAGTTACTAATCTCAACTATATTGTCTGCACAATGCACTGATTTGCGAGTAAACGAAACTACGCCTTCACTTTTTTTGAAATATCCCGATGCGTTTTCTCTTGCAAAAGCAAAACAAAGTGAAGTTGAAAAAATTATACATCCCTTGGGTTTTTTTAGAAGTAAAGCCAAAAATATAATTAATACTTCAAAGATGATTGTTCGTTTGCATAATGGGAAAGTTCCCTCAACAATGCGCGAATTAACTGCTCTTAGCGGTGTCGCAAGAAAAACCGCAAATATTGTTATGTTTCATGCATTTTCAAAAAATGAGGGTATTGCGGTTGACACTCATTGTATGCGCATCTCATATCGGTTAGGGCTTACAAGCAAAAGGCGCAACCAGCGCGTTACCGAACGGGAGCTTATGGATTTAATCCCAAAAAAGCACTGGGGGATGTACACTAATTGGATGGTATCACATGGGCGTAAATATTGCATTGCTCGCAATCCAAAATGTGATATTTGCCCTCTTTTGAAGTTGTGCAAACGACGTGGGGTTTAAATCTTGCGCGTTATTGTTTGTTTTTGCTTATTTATCATGTTTAACCATAACTATAAACATTTAAAAACCTCTATATTCATAAATTAGTCATGTCTAAACCCATATTTGACAATCCAACTGTGCGCAAGCAGTGCTTTGACGAGTTTCTTGTAAATAAGCTTGATAAACAGCCTGTTCAACTAACCAAGGATGATTTGTTGTCTTTATCCTATAAAGATTTCACAAATCCAGAAATCAACCAAACATCTGTAGGGCGTGCAGCAAGTTTATACAGTTGGTTTATAAAGCAAAAACTCAACGAACCAATTCTATTCTCAATTCTAAATGATACTGGATACGCAAAGTCCCACTTTATCAGTAAAGAAGATGTAGAAAATTCAATAAGTAAAAAACATTCAGATTCAAAGGATATCTTCCCAAACAAACAAAATCGTTTAACCTGTTTCAACGATTTATTAAAAAATAAATTCAAAAAAGACTTATCAGAATTAACCAAAGATGATTTGTTGTCTTTATCCTATAAAGATTTCAATAATCCAGAAATTAACCAAACATCTGTAGCGAGTGCAGTAAGTTTATACAATTGGTTTGCAAAGAAGAAACTCAACGAACCAATTATATTCTCAATTCTAAACGATACGGGGTATGCAAATCTCTATGATATTACAATTGACAATATAATAGATTCTGCCAATTCAAAACGTACTGCTCATAACAAATCAAATCAAAAAGAAATCATCATACAAAATCCGCGAGTTATATCTGATAAAAATCATGCAAATATTATATTTGAGAAATATCCAAGTGATATTAAAAAAACTCAAAAAAATGATACGACACAAATACAGATAGTCATGAGCACAGAAACAAAGATTGCTACATTAAAAGAAATTGAAATAAAAACAAATGAATTACAAAAACCTCTGATAAATCAGATACTTGAAGTGTTATATCCTCAAATAAAAACTATAACATCTGAAAGGAATTTTTTAAATAATATTTCAGAAATGCAAGGTTCATTCATAATGAAATCCCTGTATCCTTTAGATATGATCTATATGTCTGGATTGGAAAAATCAGGTTTTGAAATTGTTGAATCAAATATGAAATTAAGTACAAACACAAAAGAGTATAATCGTTTGCTAAAACCGTACTATATATCTCATATAACCAGAATAGGTATTCCTATTGAAAAAGTGGATAATCTCTATTTTGAGAATCATCTGTATCCCATGCGCATAATGCTTAATTATGCAGGATTTTTCTCAAGAATGATTGCACGCGCTGATTCTATGGATTCCGTATATTCATGCATTAAACAATCATTTGAATGGTTTGAACGCATAGAAAATGAAAAGATATTGGACTTGGATACTTACAACAAAGTATTAGATGATTTTCAGTCAAACATACTAAAAGTATCTCAAAACAGAATGGCGCAACTATACAAAAACGATATCACCGATGATATGAAGATAAAACATGATTCATTTGTTTCAAAACTAAAGACAAAAAAACTGGGGTTCATAAAAACAGTTCAAAAAGCAAAAATGCGCCAAGCTTTAGTGAAATAGGTGCACTATTGTCCAACTAACAATCAAGTAGAATCAAAAGTCTTCACAGAATTATCTTTATACTTTTTTCCCCAAGCATATATACAAACTGCCGGCACACCAATTTTTTTTGAAATTTTGGTTGCACTTTCTCCTTGTTGAAATCTTTTTACTGCCTCAATCATCTTTTCTTTCTCATACTTTTGTGGTCTTCCAGCTTTTTTATCAATTAAATGTATTTTTACTCCTGCATCGTTTAGTGCATTTCTTAGCTTCACCGAAACCGTTCTTAAAATTCCAGCAGTCATGTAGATTTCTTTAACTTTTGTTTTTTGCAAAATATGAAAAAATATTGATTTTGAGGGTTTGGTCCTTATTATCAGCTGTTCGCAATTTGGATTATTGTCAATCTGTAAAAACATCTCACTTCTTTTTCCAAAAAGATTAAGCATATAACCACACTAATCTTTTTTCTTTTTTAGACTTTGCAAGAATTGTGCACCTCGTCCATCTGGTTGTTCCACTAATGGTCGTATGAGTAAAATTGCAGCTTCTAATTCTTTTTGATTAACTTTAAATTCAGTTGCAATCCACTTTGCATCTGCATGTGATTCTATGCAAGCAAATGCAGGTCCCCAAATTTTTGAGCTAAGTGGTAAAGATGCATCTTCCATTTGTATTTTCTTGAAAATCATTTCTGCAGGATTTTTTATTGCATATCCTATAGGAGAAATCTCATTCATAATCATTAACTGTTCTTTTTGAGGTTGTGCAATAACTGATGGCATAGCTCCATATGTGGATCTTGAGTCTTTTGAGTGGCAAACATAATACCATTGAAGAATTTTGAACAATTCACTTTGTGCGAGGGTTAAAATCATCTTTCGTCTCTGTTCTCGTCTTCTGTGCAACTTTGATGCAAACTCATCAGACATTTCCCAGTCAAATCCTTTTTTTTCAATAAGTTTATGTACAAGTATCTTTTCTTTCACATCCTTAAATCTTTCAGATTGAGTAATTTGCGAATCTGCAACAAGTCCGTTTTGTCTTAAAATCTGATTGTATATTTTTATGTTCTGATCCTCTTTTTCACTTTCAATCATTTTTTTCTCAACCATTTCTTGTGCGTATGTGCACACCGCACAAAAAAGAGACGTTTTAGTGGAATGATTTTTTATCAATGTAGGTGTCTTTCTTTTTAATTTCAAATCTTCAACTACTGCATCCTCTCCAAACATTTGTTTTGCAACATTTTGAGCATTCTCTCCATTTTGAATCTCTATGTTTTTTTGTGTTTTTATTCCATCTTGCATAAACGATATAAGTGCGCTTGCACTTAGGATTTTATGTTGCTGATTTTCAAATTTAGATACTAACTCGTGATATGCTTGTGCAGTACTCTCACCTGCTTTGATAATTCTTTTTTTGTAATCTCCCTCTATTGGCAAATATTTGTTAAGATGTGTAGCATCAAAATCTTTAAACGCATTCAAAAGATGGTGTGATGCGATGGCAATTCTTACTCTATTTAGTGTGCTTCTTTTCAAAAAAGCCAAGTATCTTATTTCTTTTAGATGTTTTTTGATATCTTGTGCTTCATTTGCAACATCTTCAATGTATTCCTGACTCATTTTTGCAAAAAGTGTTTTGAAAGGAGCATTAAAACCAAGTTCAATCATTCTTGTTCTGTATTCTAGTAGTTTTTCCAAGCTTTGTTCATTAGGTTTTTGCAAATTATCTAAAAAGTCATTTGTCTCATTTATTGCTTCAATTGAGTCTTTGTACCTTTGCATATTTCACTTATGCAACACAATAATAAAAAGGAGTTGGAGCGTTTTAATGGCGCAAGTTTTGAAACCAATTCATATATGTGTTTAGTTCTCAAACACATCTTTGAAAAAACATCTAAAGAGCATCTCATCCTCAAGAAAAGACCTTTCAAATCCGTTTAAAATATTTTTCAAAAATTCAAATATTGTCATGGCAAATATTTTTGTGCTTCCATCTTCTCTTTCAAATATTTTCCAACAAAAGAAAGCGACGGTCCTTGTAAAGCGTCCTGTTCAAGTTTTTTTTGTGTTTTAAGTACGATTTTAAGTTCATCAACCCATTGCGGGTGTCTTTTTATCCAGTCATAACTAAGCATTTCTTCTGCTCTTTTAACATCAACATCCTTTGCTTTAATCGTAAGGTTTGCCAAAAAATCATAGTCTTTTATGTCCCGCATAGTAACTCCAATAAACTTAGCTTGTGGTGTTGCAATATCATTTGCAAGGTATGCAAGATTCATAGAACCCGTTTTAATCGCCCAGTAAATATACCATCCCCAAGCATCACAATCCGTAAATACAATGATCGGTAATCCTTGATTTGCAAGTTTTGAGATTAATCTTCTACACCCTCTTGATGCCTGGCCTTTTGGAGTAATCAAAACGCAATTTTCTTTTTTCCAAAATTTATCTTCGTTAAGCCTTTGCCACATAGCATCTTTTTCAACTACTAAAACATAATCTGCTTCAAGACTTTCAATTGTCATTCCATTATCTACATCCGATGGAATCATCCAGCCGGATCTTCCCTGCTGTGTCGCATCAATTATAGTTTCTTCCCCACCAAATTTATCTCGCAGAACAAGTGGACCTGCAACTACTCCTTTTCTGTCTGTATTTAAGTTCAAATCTTCTCTTTTTACGTTGAGCGAAACTTCCAAGTCTTCAATGAGTGGATTTGACTCAGACTGTTCAGAAAACAAATCTTCATCTAATTCATCTCCTATTGAAAATTTTAGCTGATAAAAAAGACCTCTGATTGATGTGTGCGCATCTTCATTCAAAAACTTTTTACATTTGTTTGCGATTGCAACTGTTTGCATGAATTTTTTTGCTTGTCCTACGTTGATGAAACTTCTTGTTTCTTTTTTATCTCCAAGGTGTAAACATCCTAAATTCTCATCATAAAGTGTATTTGATCTGCTTCTAAGTGGCGCAACAAATGATGGTGATCTTTCATGTTCTATATCTTCAATCATGGAGACTCCTAATGATGTGAGTTTATCTATAACTATTTTTGATTCTTGTTTACTATTTTTTTCTATACTCTTTTTGGTATTTTTAGCCATATAATCAACGCCCCTAAATGCCCTCTTCCATTATCTTGTGCAGATACTTTGTTTCTATAAGCCGTTTTAGGCGAGTCTCTATTTCATCAGGTTTTGATTTTTGTGATAAATCAGCTAAATCTTTTGATAATTGCGTAGTATAGCGCATAATCGCATCTTTTCGTTTCTCGCGCTCTTTTTCTCTATTGATTCCTGCTAAGTGCAACTGAAGCCTTCTTGCAGCTTCCATAATTGCATTTTTTATCTCCTGATATATCTCCTCTTCATTTGAGATTGCTTGTTTTCCAGCAGATGTATATGGGACGTGGACTGACGCAATGTTCACAAAAACTGATATTGGTTCCTCCTCAAAATTTTTGAGTTTGTATCTTTTCCACTCAACATCTTTTATCGCCTGTGTTATTGCACATCCTGAAGTATCAAATAAAAGCGGAGCAGCGTTTGCGTACCTTATAATGTCTGAAGACGTTTTGTTCGTACTATTTACTCTTCCCGAATCTCCACCCCATGCAAGTGCAGCTTCAACCAGAAACGGTACTCCTCCTTTGTAAATTTTTGGAGGTCTTTCAGTCACTGCAATAAATTCTGGGTTCAATATATGTGCAAGTGAATTTTGAATTTGATTAGCACCTATAGGCCTTATACAATCAGAACCCGGTGCAACCCATTTTACCATTGAAAATGCACGAACAAGAGATTCTGCTTCTTCCCAACTTATTTCTTTTGGATCTTTTTTAAAATCAAGAAAAACTAAATTTTCTGTAGTTCCGCTCATTAATGCTTCAAGTTCACCTACTTTTGCAGAAGATACTCTCTGAAATCTATTTTGTAAAAACGACGATATTCTTGTATTCTCCATTTCACGATGAGCCATATCCACAATATCAGATACTCCAATTCCAAGTGGATGGACTAATACTTCTTTTGGTTTTTGTGGAACTACTTCACACGAGCGCGTATATGTAATATTCTCTCCATTTGGCTCTGTCAGCGAAATTGTTACGTGTGGATTTGCAAGTGCAATTCTCTTCACATATTCGTATGGACTTTGAGCAGATTTTTCGTAGTTTACTTCTCCAAATTCTCCTTCAACCATAAGTCCGTGGTCTTCGGAATTCAAATTATCTTCTACAACTTCGTTTGAAATAATTGCAGAATTTGTTTTTATGTCAACTGCGATATCACATTCAAGTTTCTTATCATTTGTTTTCGAAATCACATGTATCGGTTTTCCAGTAGTAATCTGTGCATACATTGTGCATCCAGCCGCGCCAATCCCCTGTTGCCCTCTTTGTTGCGCATATCTGTGAAATTTGGTGCCCGCAAGCATCTGTCCAAGTGCTTTTCCAAGATGTTTTTGTGGAATACCTGGGCCATTATCCTTTATCATCACTTTATATCTATCATTTTTAGACACTTCAGTTATTATGACATCTATCTGTGGTAGTACTGATGCTTCTTCACATGCATCAATAGAATTTGTAATATATTCATGCACTATCGTAGTTAATGATCTAACCTTTCCTGAAAAACCAAGCATCTGTTTATTTTTTTTGAAAAATTCCGCAACTGAGTGTTCCTTAAAGTTTGTAAAAATTTTATCTGCTGACGACTTTGCCATCTAATCCCTCACGCAAAAAATTTTGGTCGCTATTTCTGTTTTTGTAGACAGGGTTTAAGAATGCATATGCGCAAAATCAATCTTCACTCTTTTTTTGACACATTTTTGTGTGTGCTTTGAGCGTCCCACATTTTTGCTTTATCTCTTATTTCATCCTGTTTTCTTCTTCGTTTATTTTTCTCAAGATACAAATAAACTGCCGCATGTGGTTGTCCCTCAATTAGTTTAAACACTGCATTTGTAGCGATATCTAAAACTTCAAGTGGTGCTACTATTCCCACTGTGTGTCCCCAAATAGCTAAATTACACTCTGCTTCAATCTCAATAATCTCCTTACTTTTTCCTGGCTCAAATCCTCTACCTATAGCACGAATCACTGGTAATGCGAAAAATACATTTAGTGACGCACCTTGTAAGTCAACTGTGCCCTCATCATCTGCATCAATTTTTATTTGAAGATTTTTCTCAAGCATATTAATTGTAGAATCAGCATCTCCTCTAAGCTCTGCTATACGTTTTATCGGAATCTTTATCACTTCAACAACATCTTCAGAATCCACTTGCATTATCTCAACCTGTTATTAATATAATTTTCGTCAGAGTCAAGTCACATCCTCATAGGGTAAACCCTCAGGAGTCGTAAACTCATCATTCTATTTGTATTGTTGTTTTCAAAGTATAAAAACAAATGGTACACAAAAAGGAAAATCTAAGCTCTTTGTCTCAACTATTAAGATATAAATGAATGAATAAATTAAAACAAACTTTTTTACTCAAGTGAAATTTTTACGTGTACTGTGTCTGGAACTTTAACTCTCATAATCTGTCTAAGAGTCCTCTCATCTCCAGCTACATCTACAACTCTTTTGTGTAACCGCATTTCCCAATGTTCCCAAGTTTCCGAGCCGTCTCCACATGGACTTCTTCGGCAAGCGACTTTTAGTCTCTTGGTGGGAAGATTTATCGGTCCTGCTATATTTACTCCAGTTGCTTTTGCAATCTCTTTTATCTGATTGCATACGTCATCAAGTTCATTCGGAGTCTTCCCTACAAGTTTAATTCGTGCTTTTCCCAATCAATCACCGTATAAAAAATTAACATAAAATAAAAAAAGAAATTATTTCTTGGGGGTTACCTCAAGAACAACTCCTGCTGCGACTGTTTGACCCATATCTCTTATCGCAAATCTTCCTAGTGCTGGGAAGTCCGAGAACTTCTCAACTACTATTGGTTTGAGTGGTTTTATTCTCATGATTGCGATATCACCAGTTTTTACAAAATCTGGGTTTTTTGCCAATGTTTGTCCAGTCTTCGGATCTTTTTTCTCAACGATTTCAACCACTGTACACGCAATTTGTGCGGTGTGCATGTGAAATACTGGTGTGTATCCCTTTGTTATTGCAGTTGGATGGTCAAGAACAACTACTTGAGCCAAAAAGTCTTGTGCAACCGTTGGTGGACTATCAACTGGGCCAACTACTTCTCCTCTTTTCACATCTTTCTTATCAACACCTTTTACGTTAAAACCAACATTGTCGCCAGGTATAGCCTGTTTTAATTCCTGGTGGTGCATTTCAATCTTTTTAACTTCTGATTTTGCACCTGATGGCATAAACACCACGTTCATTCCTGGCTTTAAAACTCCAGTTTCAACACGCCCTACTGGAACTGTTCCGTGTCCTGTGATTGTAAATACATCTTGAACTGGCATTCTCAATGGTTTATCCATCGGTTTTGATGGGACTGTGAATTTATTGAAGCATTCAATAAGTGTTGGTCCTTTGTACCATGGGGTTTGTTCTGCTCTTGTAGCTATGTTGCCTCCACTGTATGCTGAATATGGAACAAATGGAATCTCATCAACTTTATATCCAACGTTTTTCATAAGAGTTTTTAGGGAATCAACTATCTCTTTGTATTTTGCTTCTTCCCAATTAACTGCATCCATCTTGTTTATTCCAACCACGAATTGTTTAATTCCAAGAACTTTTGCCAAGAAGGCATGTTCTTTTGTTTGTGATTGAATGCCATCTTTTCCAGAGCACACAATAACTGCTGCGTCTGCTTGAGATGCTCCTGTAATCATATTTTTCACAAAATCTCTGTGTCCCGGGGCATCAATGATTGTGAAGTAGTATTTGTCAGTTTGAAACTCTTTGTGAGCAAGATCAATAGTAACTCCTCTTTCTCTTTCCTCTTTAAGAGTATCCATACTGAATGCAAATTCAAATGTTGCTTTTCCTACCTTCTCAGCTTCTTCCTTTAGCTTTCTTAGCTGTTGCTCAGATAGAGCGCCAGTCTCGTACAAAATACGTCCGACTGTAGTGGATTTTCCATGGTCAACGTGACCTATGAAAATCAAATTTAGGTGTTCTTTCTCTGCCATATTAGCTACCTCCAACTTTGAGTATTATTCAATTTATATCGCCCAAACTAAAGCAATCTTGCAACTTTCAGTTAGAGCCGAAGTAAATTAGTTAGGATATGGTAATTTATAAAAGTATCTTGAGACCAGCAAGACATTATTTTTTCTTTTTTCCAAAATTTCCTCGTGGTTTTGAAATCTTTAAATGTGGATAAATTTTTTGTAAAACTTCTAAATCTGGATATGTATAATAACCAATGGCCTGAATAATTTTGCTCACAAAATATTGTTCTGCTAGTGGATAATGTTCATCTGTTGCGCATGCAGGCATAATCTCTTGTTTTAATTTGGATGATTTTATCGTTGAAAATATTTCAGCAACAGTTGCAATATTTTTTCTTTTCTTAGCAACGTATTTTGTAACTATCTCATCTATTTTTATAGTATCTATTTGTGCGTAATTATACGATTTCTCATAAATCGTTTTTTGAATCTGCGAAAGAATTAATGACACATCTTCGTTTTTTGCATGTTCATCAACAAGTAATTTTTTTATACAAACCCAATCCTTATGTTTTGCTATAAATACAATCTGATCGTTGCTTTCATCAAACATTCTATCCCTCTCATTTTAATTTACAATCTATATTTGAAATATTTTTTCTATTAACTATCTTTTACTGCATTATCATCAAAAAGACTCACAACATAGAAGTTTTTAATCTTTAATGAATTCTTTTGGTTCAAGTGGTTTTGATAGCACATGGTCAAGATGTGAAAAACCTTCAACGTACCCTATAAGTGGTCCTGCATATTGATAATACAAATCCGTAGGGTTTTTTCCATAATAACTCATATAATTTCTTGGCATCTGTTTTATTTTTCCAGCTATTTTTTCAAGCTCAATAAATTTTGTAATAATCTGATACGTATCTCCATCTCCTACTCTTTCAATTATAACACTTCCACTTTTCGCCTGTTTTAATCCTTGTTTTTCTATTGAATAATCAACTGCAACGTTTCCAACGTGTTCTGCCTCATAAACATCTGTTTCTGATAAATCTGGATAACCTTGTTGTGCATATCCTAGCACATCTGTTCTAACCCTAACTTCTGGAAATCTTTGTGCGAGTAGCTTGTAAAAAAAAGTTTCAATCACTTTACTTCCCTGACTTAGCGATGTTCCACCTAAATTTTTTTCTTTTTCCACCTCAACTTGCATTCTCTCGGATGCAATATCTGCAATAAGCTTATACTTAGGCTCGCCTTTTTCATTTATTGCGATTTTTCCATTTTCATAAACGTATTGTCGTATTCCTTCAGAAATACTTATCATTGCTTTTCCTTTTCCGTTTTTAGTTCTTCTATTTATTGATAAAACGTCTTCAACATCATTCAAAAAACAATCAATGTCAAAATTAACTTCTGGAACATAGATCAAATCTGTGCCTCCCAAAAGTCCTGAGGATGCAGCTATGTATCCCGAATCTCTACCCATGGTAATTGCCAAGTGGATACCTCTTTTTGTCATGTTAACTTGACTAACTGTATACATCGTTTTTGCGGCATATCTTGCACAGCTTCCATGTCCTAATGTGTGATCTGTAATCGCCACATCGTTGTCTATTGTTTTTAGTACATG
>CAZHIX010000022.1:0-3467 GCA_964532715.1 Microcaldota archaeon
GAAGTAGTTTATTATGTAAAATCAAACGATTTTAGAAAATATATGGATACACAAGAAAAAATAAATCTTGAAATAATGCGCCAATTTGCAAAAGAAGGAATAGATTTTGCATATCCTACAAGAACAGTATATATGGAAAAGTGATGAGATAGTTCGACACCAAATACCATACTATTTGGACTTACTCAAGAATCTGCGAACAGAATTAAATCTGGATTTGATAATTTGTTCCTGATAGATACCCGCATTTGAAATACCATAAAATTATCTTACTTTTCCATCACTTATTTTATGCACCATCACTGGCTTATCATTTACAATCATTTTATGAGAATCTGAATAAACGATGCCATCTTTTGCATGTAAATCCACAGATAAAAATTCTTCAAGATCTATTTGTTCATATTTTTGTTTTTGGACTACATTTTCAAACTTCACTTTCGTACCAGCAATTGCAGAAGGTGAAATTACTTCCACGCTATCTTCAGATTGCACTGCAAGAAGCATACCCTCACTTAATTCTCCACGAAGTTTTGCGGGTTTTAGGTTCTTTACTATGATGCAAGTTTTACCAAGTAATTCTTCTTGGCTAATATACCCAACAAGACCTGAACAAACTTGTATTATTTTTGCATCTGCCATTAAAATTTTCTCAATATACAACTTATCTGCATTCGGATGTCGTTTCACTTCTTGTATAAGACCTACTTCAAGATCCAGATCAGAAATGTTTAGACTATGTTTTGTTTGTTTTTTATTGCTCGTTTTACCATATCTTGACTTTAGTTCGTCAAGTCTTTTTTTCTCAATTGGAGTAAAAAGATGAGTTGGAGTTGACAATTTGTGTCCAGCATTTATACCCATTTTTCCCAGTTGATCCCATTTGAGTTTGCCTATATTGAGTTGCTCAAATATATTTTTGGAAGTGTTTGGTAAGAATGGTTCGCACAAGATAGCTAAATCTAAAACTTGATTTACAAGAACATTTAGCACAGTGCCCGCACGAGCCTTATCTTCTTTTAGAAGCTTCCAAGGTTCATTTTTCTGAAAGTAGGAATTTGCTTCAGATGAAAAGGCCATCATTTCATTTATTCCTGCACGAAGTTTCACTTCATCTAAGTATTGCGCAATTTTTATGGTTCTTAATCTTTGAGAAGATAGAAATGATTCATCGTCTTTAGTTAAGTCTGCAACTGGAACAATTCCATCAAAATTTTTGTTAAGAAAAACGAGTGTCCGATTTATCAAATTTCCAAAATTTGCTAATAGTTCATTATTTGTTCTATTTCCAAAATCTTCCCAGCTAAAAGAATTATCAGAAGTTTCAGGTCTATTTGAGATTAAATAATATCTCCAAACATCACAGGGGATTTGAGAGTCCATTGCATCATTTCCAAAAACACCGACGCCTCTTGATTTTGAAAATTTATCATTTTCATAATTTAGAAATTCAGTAGAAGATATGAAATGGGGCAACGTCCAAGTTTTAGCAGTAGCCAGAAGAGTAGCTGGAAAAATTATTGAATGAAATGGTACGTTGTCTTTACCGATGAATTCATAGTGTAAAACATCGTTATTTCCACCCCACCATTTCATATAGTCAGAAGTGTGAGTCGCACTTATTGAAATATAACCAATAGGTGCATCAAACCAGACATAAAATACTTTATTTTCCCATCCGGGTAGAGGAACAGGGATCCCCCATTTTAGATCACGGGTTATACTTCTTTGCTCAAGGCCCTCGTTTAGCCATGATTTTGCAATTGCAATTGTGTTTGAAGACCATCTTTGGCTTTTTTCAACATCTTCAATCCATTGTTTTAGTTTTGGTTGCACTTTTGGCAAATCTAAAAATAAATGTTTTGTTGTTTTTAGAATTGGAGTTTGCCCACTCAGTTTACTTTTGGGGTTTATAAGTTGAGAAAATGTGAGAAGTTTTGAGCAAACATCACATTGATCTGCTCTTGCATCAGGACTATGACAAAAAGGGCATTCACCAACTATAAAGCGATCTGCCAAAAACATATCATGTTTTTGATCATAAGCTTGTTCTATTTCTTTTTCAACCATATAGCCGTTTTTATATATATCCAAAAATATTTCCTGCACAATCTTTGTATGAGATGCATCTGAAGTCCTGCCAAATACATCAAATGAAATATTGAACCAGTCGTATATTTTTTTGTGGATTTTGTGATACTTATCGCATAATTCTTTTGGGCTTATGTTCTCTTCTATCGCCTTTGCTTGCGTTGCAGTGCCGTATTCATCCGTACCACAAACAAAAAGCACTTTTCGATTACGAAGGCGATTATAGCGCGCAAAAACATCTGCTGAGAGCACACAACCTATGATGTTTCCAAGATGTGGAACATTGTTTACATAGGGAAGAGCTGAAGTTATGAGTATTTTTTTGTTTTCCATATTTTAGTTTTGGCTCAAAAAGAATAAAACATAACACGTGAACATGCAAAAAAAGAATAAAAATGGGAGAAGTTATTTTTTCATATTGCCAATTCCTATTGCAAGACCTGCAACAGCACCTAGCGCACCAATACCCATGAACATTGTACCGTTATCCCCAGATAATGGAGAAAAACCATAGATGAAAGATGCGCCACCACCCACTTGAGCTACGGTTGACGCAAGTGAAAACCCAAATGTTTCAGGTGAATCGTCTTTTTTTGCCATGTTAGATCAAATCCAAAAGAACAATAAAAACTTATCTAAGTCTTATTGAGTTGTCTTATTGAGTCTAAATCCATTGGTGCACGCGATTTAGCTCTTTTGGCTTATCTAAGTCTTATTGAGTCTAAATCCATTGGTGCACGCGATTCAACTCTGATTAATCTACTTACTGCACGCGCAAGCTCTTCACACTTACCTTCATCTCCATGAACAGTAAATATCTTCTCGGGTGGTGGACGAATACTTTTAACATATTTAATTAGCTGGTTTCTATCAGAATGCCCAGAATACCCTTCTATAGTTGTAACTTCCATGTTTATTCTAAGAATCTCAGATCTACCATCATCACCAACAGTTGGAACTTCTTTAAGTCCGATTTGAATCTTTCTTCCCATTGAAGATGGAGATTGATACCCTACAAAAACAAGTGCATTTTTCTCATCGGGTGCCATGTATTTTAGATAGTCAACAACAGGACCACCAGTCATCATACCAGAGGGTGCAAGTATGACACAAGGTTTATCGCGCTCAACAATTTCTTTTCTATCCCCTTTTGCAACAATAAAGATTTTTGATTCAAAAGGTGAATCGTTTGATAATATTCTCCTTTGAATATTGTGTCTTAAATACTCTGGATACGCAGTATGAATTGCAGATGCTTCTAAAACCATACCATCTATAAAAACGTCAAATGCTTTGTCAGGATTTTTTGAACAAAACTCTTCAAGCACAAGCATTAATTCCTGAGAACGACCTACAGAAAATACTGGAACAAGAAC
>CAZHIX010000022.1:3536-13545 GCA_964532715.1 Microcaldota archaeon
TTTTCCACCGCGCTTTATTACTTTAAGTATGAAATCAATCATATTTTGATCTGCATCAAAACGTGAGGACATTATATCGTTTCTTCCCCCATATGTTGATTCTAAAAATAATGTTTCAACTCTAGGAAATGTGGTTTGTGCCTGATCCAAAAGTTTTGTGAAACCGTACTTTATATCTCCACCAAAAACTACATTGTGAAGACCATCACCAATATGTAAATGAGCTTGAGATGAACCAAGAATATGACCTGCGTTGTAAAAAGTTAATTTTATTTCAGGAGTTATGTCCATGACTTCTCCATAGTTGAATGTAATGATGTGCGCAAGTTCCTTTTGTATATCTTTTACACCATACGGTGCTTTTCCTTCGTTATTTCGTTTTATGACATTTATTAAGTCCATTTGCAAAAGTGCGATTAAATCACGAGTTGGAGGTGTGCAATAGACAGGACCATCATAACCATAAGCATACAGGTAGGGTATAAAACCACTGTGATCAAGATGTGCGTGAGTGAGAACGACCGCATCAATTTTTTCAAGTTCAAGTTTCATCGCAGTTAGATATGGATATGCTTTTTGTCCATCAAATGTATCGGGATTTATACCACAATCAATAAGTATTTTTGAATTTGGAGTTTCTACTAGTGCACAACTTCGCCCAACTTCTTTAAAGCCACCAAGAGCAGTAACTTTTACCCAATCGGATTTGGGCGGATTTATACATATTTTTTTACCTAAATTCACAAGGAATTTTTTTCTTGTAGATGCATCTTTTATTAGAGAGGTTCTTATTCCTTTTATAGTGGATGAAGGCATTGTCGGAGTTCGTTCAACTCTTGGAGCCCAACCAGTTTTTTCAATAATTGCACGCAAAGTTTGACCGCCTTTGCCTATTACAAGACCGGGTTTTAAGGCCTCAATAATCACTTCACAAAATTCAGGTACAAAACGTATTTCGTCAATCCCTGCATCTTGAACTACGACTTCTTTTATTATGCGCATTGCTTCATCAGTTGGCAAAAGTGCAGAAGTATCAGAACGAATTACTACTCGTTTTCTTAGAGTACTTGCAATTTTTCGTATTAGTTGTTCATTTTTGTAAAATGTTTTAATGTCTTTTAAGTATAATACGATGTCAAGACCTTCGGCCTCAACTTTAGTTAGACCACAATCGATTGGAACAAGTTCGCCAACTTTTTTCTCCATTTCTTTTAATTCCATAAAAAGCCTACCTCTAAAACTGGTTTATAAAAACAATATTTGATTTTAAAAGAATATATAATTCAATAAAAAACTAAGGATAAAATAATAAAAATAAATAAAACTAAGATAATTTTTCTATCTCAGCTTTTGTTAATCTTTTTACTCCGGACTTGGAAACCACTACTACATCTACAGACTCGCCAGATGCTGAATCACGTTTCATTGCAGTATTTACTGCTTTTATCGCGATTGGAGACATTTCTTTTGTGCCTACTCCGGGTTTGTAATTTGATTCTAATACACCGTCGGCGATTGGAGAACCTGAACCGGTTGAAGTAACAGTCTCTTCAGTAGTCCCGCCAATTGCGTCTATTGAATACATACCATATCCGCTTTCTTCTCGCCCTGCCACAATTAATTGCACATAATAAGGATAGTATTTGTATTGAAACATTATATTTGCAAGTAAAGTTGATGCATTCTTTGCAGTCATGTTCTTTGAGTATTTGAGTTTAAACAACTGACACTCTGCACGCAATATTCTTACCAGTGCTTGCGCATCACCCACCGAACCTGCAACAGTCATTGCAAGACCATCATCTATCTCAAATATTTTGGTAACATCTTTTGATGCAATAAAATGACCCATCGTCGCTCGCTTATCTGATGCTAGTACAACACCATCAGAGCAAACCATACCAACAGTAGTGGTTCCGGTTTTTAGAGTACCTGCCCGCGCATCACTTTCCTGAGTGCTATTCATACAAAATCACCTTAAATAGAAAACAACGTTTGCATTTATACTGCAAATAAAGTTGTGCTTAATCAAACAAAGAAAATATATAAAGGATTGTTCAAGTGCAAAAAACAACGACATAGATTCCGACACCAACAGTCAAAACAATAAAAGAGCAAAATATAATATCAACAAAGCTGGTATCCGCCCTTTGCATGCTTTGCACATATTATAGCTGTAGATAGGAGTATAAAAATCTTCGCACCCGCAAACGAACAGGATTAAGTGCTTGATTTTTTTAGATATTGATCCATTGCGTATGCACAACTAACGCCTCCGGAAGCAGAAATTATAGCTTGTTTTACTTCTGAATCTGTGCAATCTCCACATGCAAAAAAACCTTCAATGTTTGTTCTACCTAATTTATCTACCATGATGCTTGAGTGTGAATCAAGGATTACGCCTAAATCTTTTGCAAGTTGAGTATTTGAGATATGGCCGATAAGGACAAAGGCGCCATTTACCTCAAGAATATCACTTGAAATATCTGAGTTTTTAGTCTTAACGGCTCTACTTAATTTAAGTTTTTCAAGTTTTTGATTTCCTAAAAATTCTCTTACTTCAACATTTGTTAATATTTCTATTTTTGAATTGCTCAAAACTCTTTGTAAATTTATTGGCTCGGCTCTTACTTTGTCTTTTCTTGCCAGTATATAGACATGACTTGCATATTGCGCAAGTAAAAGGCTTTCTTTAAGTGCAGAATCCCCCCCACCAACCACAGCGATTATTTTGTTTTTGTAAAATGCACCATCACAAAGAGCACAGTAATGCACACCCTTATTTGCAAATTCCTTTTCACCTGCAACTGCAAGTTTTCTCCATTGAGTACCTGCACCATAAATTATAGTTTTTCCAACATACAAATCAGAACCTGCTTTTACCTCAAAAAGCCCATCATCTTTTTTTACTATTGAGGACACTGTTTCCATGACCACTTCAACGCCATATTCTTTTGCATGTTCTAAAAATTTATTTGCAAGTTCAAGACCACTGATAGATTTGATTGGGGGATAATTTTCCACGATATGTGTAGTTGAAATAGTTCCACCAGGCATTTGAGAAATAACAATCACCTTTCGGTTAAATCTTGCACCGTATATTGACGCAGAAAGCCCCGCAATACCACCGCCAATAATTATAGAATCATAAACTTGAATTTTTTGCATACATTTCACCTGATACCTCTTTCTTAGTGCATATATTTATGTGTGTCAGTTTGATTTTTGTTATTGTTGCAAAAACAAATCAGATTTGCTCAAATTTGAGCAAATGGATTGTCAAGAAGATTTTGACACGTGGTAAAAACAAATATAAGCATCCACTGTATTTTCAAAAACATGGCAAAACTCGTATTGGTGCGACATGGCGAATCTTTGTGGAACAAGCAAAATCGTTTTACTGGATGGATTGATATTGATTTATCTGCAAATGGAAAAAAAGAGGCACAAAGATGTGCAAAGAAAATACATAAGATGCAATTTGACGTTGCCTACACTTCAAAATTAAAACGCGCATCAAATACATTGAAAATAATCATAAAAAAGAATAAATGGAAAATCCCAGTTATTGCAAACAAGGCACTAAATGAGAGAATGTATGGAGATTTGCAGGGTAAAAACAAAGATCGGATGAGAAAAATATATGGGGAAAAACAAGTACAGATATGGAGACGCTCTTTTGACATTGCACCTCCAAACGGCGAATCTCTAAAAGATACTGCATCACGAGTTCTCCCTTATTACAAAAAATATATATTGCCAAAGATTAAACAGGGCAAAAATATTTTGGTTGTTGCCCATGGAAATTCTTTGCGCGCAATAGTCATGAAACTTGATAAACTTACAAAAAAACATGTATTGGAATTGAATATACCGACAGGTGTGCCATACATTTATACGATGAGCACGCAAGGCAGAGTTGAAAAAAAACAAATTTTAAGAATCTAAAAGTGCGTCAAAAAGCGAAAACACGAGGACGAACATTTAGTCTCAATTTGCATACCCATTTTAATATTACACAAGCTAAGTATGCTTGGTGGTAATATGTTGTTGTTTACTCCAGGCCCTGTAAGCGTAAAACAAGAAGTCTTGCAAGCGCAAGTTCAACCGATGATAACTCATCGTGGCGCTCAGTATCAGGCCATATACAAACCTCTCATTGAAAAAATAAAGATGTTGTCAAACTCTCAAGAAGCACATATAATTACTGGTTCAGGTACATGCGCAATTGAGGCAAATTTGCAAAATGCACTAAAACAAAATGAAAAAGTGCTTGTACTTTCAAATGGAGCTTTTGGAGATAAACTCGGTGAAAATTCAAAAATATATTACGAAACTATTTTTATTCGCCAAAACGATGCAAAGGGTTGGAATATTGAACGTGCAAAACCACATATAGATTCTGCAGTAGAAAAAGGTGCAAAACTTTTATGCATGGTTCATCATGAGACAAGCCCAGGAATTTTAAATAAAGTGGCAGAGATTTGTAATTACGCAAAATCAAAAGGTATGCTCACGCTTGTTGATGGGACATCCGCATTCCCCGCATATTCTATAAACCATGTAAAAGATGGAGTTGACTTCTACTCATGGGCATCGCAAAAGGCAGTTGCTTGCCCCCCAGGAATCGCGATTGTATCGCATTCAAAAGATGCCGTAGATGCAATTGAAGCGTGCCCAGTACGTTCAATGTATCTTAACTTGAAATCATTTAGAAAAAATGCAATAAAATTTGAAAATCCAAATACACCTGCAGTTTCACTTATTTGGGCACTTGCAAAATCAATTGAGTTGATAGAAAAGGAGAGTATAAATGAGTTTATTGCAAGACACAAAGATTTTGCTCAAATCGTAAGAGAAAAAATAGTGCAGATGGGATTTAAGCTTGTGGTTGAAAGCGGATTTGAATCAAATACGGTAGTTGCATTTTATACACAAAAAAATTCGGAATTGAATAAACTTTTGCAATCTAAATATAATGTAAAACTTGGGGGAGGTCATGCGGACTGGAAAGATAATTCACTTAGATTTTGCGTTATGGGAGATTTGAATAAAGAACAGGTTTTGCAAGGATTGGATGCGCTACAAAAGGCAAAGCAAGAACTTGGAATTTAATTTATTAAATGGTGGATATGATGAAAATTGTAATTGCAGATAAAATGGAAAATGAGGCAGTAGAAAAAATAAAAACAGTCGGGGAGGTTTTTACTCCAAGTGCTTCTGAATTAAAGCCACAACTTGAAGATGCAGACGTCTTGATAGTGCGTTCTGCTACTAAAGTAAATTCAGACTTGATTGCAAACACAAAGAACCTAAAAATGGTTATTCGCGCAGGAGTCGGTCTTGATAATGTAGATGCACAAAGTTGCGCACAAAAAAATATATTGGTAAAAAACACACCTGGAGCGTCCACAAATGCGGTTGCGGAACTTACGATTGCAATGATAATTGCAATATCAAGAAAAATCGGATATTTGCACTCAAAAATGATAAGTGGGACATGGGCAAAAAAAGATGGAACAGGAGTTGAGATTCATTCAAAAACACTTGCAATAATTGGGATGGGCAGAATAGGACAGTCGGTTGCACAAAAAGCAAGCGCGCTTGGAATGAAAATAATATATACTGATAGAGAGAGAAAACAAGAGCTTGAATATGAGTATTACCAGACCGTTGATGAGATGCTTGCACATGCAGATTATATATCGCTTCATGCATCAATAAAAAAAACAGATCCGCCTATTTTGACCAAAACACAATTTTCAAAATGTAAAAAGGGAGCATATTTAGTCAATCTTGCACGTGGCTCGCTTGTGGATGAGAATGCACTTATTGATGCACTAAAATCAGAAATACTTGCAGGTGTAGCTATTGATGTTTATGCAACAGAACCATATATGGGAGAACTTTGCTTGCTTGAAAACGTTTTATTGACTCCACATGTAGGTGCATCAACAAATGAAGCTCAGACAAAAATTGCAGACGAAATAGTTGAACATATAAAAAATATTTGATTTTTTAAAATTTTGTATTTTTATTTTAGTTGTTGAATTTCTCTTTGATACAAACAATAATAATGATAGATCAAGAACATATGACATGGCTATGACTAGTGTGTGTAGTAAATTTAATACGACAATAAAATCAGACATAATGTCGTTTGTTGGCAACACCCCCATGATTGAGATAAAAACGGATAATTGGCAAAATGAACAGTTAAATACAAGGGTATTTGCTAAACTTGAATATTTGAATCCATCTGGTTCTATAAAAGATAGAGCCGTAAAATACATGATTGAACATGCAAAAAATAATGGTTTTTTAGATAGTAAAAAAATAGTTGAAGTCACAAGCGGGAATATGGGAATATCGCTTGCAATGATTTGTGCTTCAAAAGGATATGAATTTACTGCAATTATACCAGATACTGCAAGTAAGGAGCGCGTGGCGCTAATAAAACATTTAGGTGCAAAGGTAGTTATTGTAAAAGCAGGTGATGGATACGCACAAGCGAGAGTAACTGCTCACGATATTGCTCAAAAAACAGGAGCGTGGTTTGTAGATCAATATGCAAATGAACAGAACGCACTTGCACATGAAAAAACTACTGCACAAGAGATAATTAAACAAGTACCACATATAGATTCATTTGTAGCAGGAATAGGAACTGCAGGTACCCTTATAGGTGTGGCTAAAGCTATACGTAAAAAAAATCCGAATGTGCGCATAATTGGGGTTGAACCAGAAGAAGGACCGCTTATTACAAAAGGTACTTGGAATAGACATTGCATACAGGGAATTGGGGTTGGATTTATACCAGAGATATACACAAAGAATGCAGATTTAGTGGACGAAATAATTACAGTAAGTACAAAACAGTCTATTGAATGCGCAAAACAAATGGCAAAACAGCAGGGATTAATGGCGGGTGTGAGTTCGGGTGCAAATATTTATGTAGCAAAAAAAATTGCACAGAAAATGAATAAAGGAATAGTGGTTAGCATTTTAGCTGATTCGGCAGATAGATACTACAGCACTGCATTGTTTGAATGAGTATGTGAATACAGAATGCAAAGTTGCGCAGATAAAATTGAGCAAAAGATTAGATTTGTCAAAAGCATGACTACAAACGAACACAAGTTTATTAATCCCTGCATGTGTTTAGGTAAACAGCTTGTGTCTGAAACTATTGGGGTTTATTTTATGAAAGATCTTGATATTTGCTGGGAGATTTTGCCAAAGGTTTCACGAAGTTTCTCACTTTGCATTCGTATGCTCCCAAAGCCAATTGATGAACAGATGATGATTTCGTATATGCTTTATCGAGTAATAGACACCATAGAAGATTCTCATGCCACACTGAAGATAAAACGCATACTTTTTAATCAACTCATAAAAGCGATGCGCGCAAAGTCTTTTGAACAAAGAAATGTGGAATTATTACAGCAATCATTGTTAACTTCTTTGGATTACACTTATGAAAAACCATTATTGTCAAATATGAGTGCGCTTATGCATCGTTTTTATGCCCAACCTTTGCATGTGCAAAAGTCCATAACAAAATGGGGCAAAGTCATGGCGACAGGCATGTATGAATTTCAGCGAAAGCACATTCACACATTTGCTGATCAAAACAGATACAGCTATTATGTTGCAGGAGTAGTAGGTTATCTTCTAAATGACCTGTTTTATCACAATCATGTGATAGATGCAAAAAAACGCAAAAAGCTTGCTTCATATGCAAAACGTTTTGGACTTGCGCTTCAGAAAATTAATATATTGCGAGATGTTGCAGGCGATGTTTCTTCTGGCAGATATTACTGGCCAAAAACTCTTCTTAAAAAACACAATCTTGATTATCACATGCTTTGTGATGCCAAACATAGAGATAAAGCAATGAAAGTTCTAAAAGGAGAAATAGATAACGCACTTGACTATCTTTATTCTGGAATGTATTATGTTCTGAGCCTGCCGGAAAATGCGGTTCAGGTCAGAATGTTCTGCTTAATCCCTCTGTTCATGGCCATAGAATCGTTTGTAGTATGCAACGAAAATTCGGATATCTTTTCAGTGGAGAAGTCGGTTAAAATCTCAAGAGCGCAGGTTGAGGCGATAGTTGCAAAATGCACACTTTGGAGTTCTTCAAACAAGAATCTTTTGCGCTGGTTTACTAACTCTATGTCTTCAACTTGTCTTTCACAACCGCGCACTTTTTGTGCACGTCAACTTCTTGCACTAAACTTGCGCGCGTGATTTTGTTATCTCCGTTTTATTTGCAAACAATCGAAAAACATCGTAATTATATCCTCAGCCTCATTATAGCATCTTCAACTTCCGAGTATATCTGATCGTTTGGAACCTCTGTCGCTTTATCTATATCATAAATAAGAACATTGACGAACATCAAATTATTTTCTCTGCGAATATAATAGACTCTGCAGGAGGCACGAAGCGCGAATTCTTCCGATTCAGTTTTATCGGAAATCTGAGATGGATCAACCCGAATAATAAGAATAGCATCCACTAAATCCACGTCATATTTTCCAATTCTTTTTGTGCTAAATGTTTTGTTGTAAACCCCAACTAAACTCGTGGCCTGCTCAAAAAACTCCTCAACGGTGGGAATATCCTTCGAATCCATCTCCTTTACAAATCCGACATCCAGGCTCGCCGGAGTTAAATTCAGTTTATCAACCATTTTTGTATAATTATACGATGCCGAATATTCGTTCATATCTCCTTCAAAGTAGAACTGAGTAAAGTTTTGGGAAAGCTCTAACATCGGGTTAAACTCACTTTGTGCAGTCCCGGATTCTTTAACACAGCCAAAAAATGCGACAAATATCAAAATCAATATACCAATCAGCGCAGCCATCTTCATTGTCAAGCTGATTTGAAACCACCCACTTTAGTGGGTGATTGATTTATGTGTCATCTCAATCATCGACGTAGTCGATGGTGCCCCAAAGTGCCTAAAAGCACTTTGTGGGTGGCAATCCATTTGCTAAAATGAGCACGAGACATTCAACGACGCAGTCGTTGGATGTGTCCGATTTGCTACTGTGCAAATCGCGCACCCAGCCATTTATGGCTAGGTGCTCTTTGAGCAAATCTGATAATCTGCTCTTTAATATATCTTTTATAAAAAGATTGTGGTTTTTGAGGGTGTAATCTGTAATATGAGCGATGCCTCTGTTCTAAATGTTATTGTCTGAGAAGAAGACTGGCAGGCTTTGCGCCTCAGAAGTGTGTTTATCCAATCGTATCATCATAAGAGCAAAAAAGCTTTTTAATTGATACGTTCAAATAGACTACTATGGCTGAAACAAATCTCTCCGTGGCTTACCGGGCTCTCATCGCCGCTCATGTCACAGCCCAGATTAGGATTGTGGATGCCAAGACCATAATCGCCACCGCGACTGCTTTGGATTTTAATCCAGCGATAATCCGTCACGGACTGGTAAAGGGGGGCTATTTGCTTCCGATCCATTTCAGTGGAATTTACTACCTTCTAGATCCGGACGAGCTGAGCACCCGCTTTCTGAAGAAACACTCGTTTGAGATTGTGGCAGCCGCCTGCACCCACGTGTTCGGGAAAAACTGGTACTATGGTCTCAATTGCGCTACTTATCTTAGTGGTCGCATCAACCAGAGTCCCAGCGAATTCGTCATCATCACCGACAAGCACCCCCCCGCCTCATTCAAGTTCGAGAGGAACGAATTTCGCATCCGGCGCTCCTACATCAGTGACTACTCGCTGGAAATCGAGGAAAAGGGTCTCGTGCGGTTCAGCACTCCGCCACGCACCATTACCGATACCCTTTATTTCAACATCAAGGAAGGGAAACAGGATTACGCAATCCATGCCGCCAAAGAACTACTGGACTCCTTCCCAGAGAGCAAGGGCCGGATCAACCGTGACCTAGTA
Source organism: Microcaldota archaeon (assembly GCA_964532715.1). Taxonomy (GTDB): domain Archaea; phylum Micrarchaeota; class Micrarchaeia; order Anstonellales; family Anstonellaceae; genus 1-14-0-10-45-29. Next base: position 13,465 of record CAZHIX010000022.1, read on the forward strand.
GCGTTATATCCCCGCCCTTTCAATCTGGCCATCGGATATGCGGCAGATCGGGTTTGTGGTTAAATGGTTGACGAAATATCT
>CAZHIX010000022.1:13555-15935 GCA_964532715.1 Microcaldota archaeon
AGCGCTTTTCGGCCGAAATGGTTCGCCTGACCAGCTACCCTGGCACGTTGGTGGAAAAGGACATCTGGCAGAAGCTTGTGCTCAACAAGCTTTATTCTAATACAGCTGCACGAGCCAACCTCATCTTTAAGGGCGGAACCAGCATAACCCGCACTCTGTTGGGATATTACCGATTCTCCGAGGATTTGGATTTTGCTTGGCTTACGAAAAAGAGCCGAGGCTTTTATGAGACCTTCACATCATCCCATCTCGAACCGCTTTCTATGATTGGCGTTGGCTTGGGGGAGCATTTTGGCACCCAAGGCGGCCGCCTGATGAAATGGGATTTGGTTTGCGGTAGCGGGAAGCTTGTGCTATCTGTCAATTTCGCGCAGGAGATAACGTTCCCAACCGAGGTCCGGTTCGTCCGGACATTGGAAATCGCCGAATCCGAAAAGCGCAAGCTCCTTGTGCTTCACCCGTTGGTAGCACCAGACTATTTCAGTAGCCTATCGGTTCCCTGTTATTCGCCGGAGGAAATCGCCTGCGAGAAACTGGTAGCCATTCTCACGCGCAAAGATTTGACCAAACCGCGCGACATAGTGGATTTGTTCCACATGCAAGCGCTAGTTGATTTGCCCGAATTGGTGTCGGATAAGACTTCATTGGGCAAGATGGAGCGACAAATTCACAGCACGCCCGGCTATGCCAGCGTCTTTACAAAGCGCAAAGGCGATGTTTCGGGTTATCTCAAGATTCTGGCGGAAGAGGCCGAACACGAGCGCGCCCTCTACGTCAAGCCCACCGAGCGCAAAGGACTGGAGGCGTTTTCGGCTAGGACGCTGGCTCCGGTATTGCAAAAACTGGTAGATGAGATAGAAAATGGGGCGTGAATGGATATATCAGCAAGAGAGTTGAACTCAAGAACTCACCCTATCTTCACTCTCGTCCCATAGTAAAGTCAATTAAAGTCCTCTGAACTTTAGTGAGGTTTAGTATCTTCCGACGTAAAGCGTCAGAGAACTATAGTATTCTGTTTAGTATCGGATAGGCTTATCGACCCATCAGAAAGGCAAAAATGCTTTTTTGCTACTCACTAAGGATTACTTTTTGTGATTCCCTGCGGATTCCCGCCGGACTTGAATACTCGACATCAATTAGGTAAAGTCCCGGTGTTTGAGAGTATGTCTTCAGATTAATATCTGTCTGTCTCATACTCTGCATCTCGGTGTCATCCATTCTTCCAACCAAGTGCCCCGTCGAATCGTACACTCGGATGGTTGTCGTCTCCCCAGACTTTTTCGAAATAGGCACATGGACAATGTCTGACGTTGGATTGGGGTATGCTATCTTTTGCGCGCGAGTCGTTGTCCAGTCCGATTCCTGCACATCGGTCGTTCCCCTGAAATCATACATAACGGTTTCTGCGCCACCGAATGTGACTCCTGCTATTTGGGTCGGGTTCTGGGGGTCATAGGTGATGCTTTTGATGCCATATGTCTCTTTACTGGCCGCAAATACGCGCGCATGGAGGTAAGTGGCCAGAAAATAGGCCAAACTGTCATCCCCGCTTTCTCCAGTAGAACACGCTTCTAGTATGAACGTCGCTCCACTGGGGATCAGATATTTCTTGATTCCATCGAGGATATCTTGATCTGTCAGATCAATAGCGTATGGATTGGCAACGGGCGAATCCTTTTTCTTTTTGGTCTTCAATTCTATCTCATATTGGTTCCCATGCCCGCTGATCGCAACATTCTCAATAAGACCGAGAATTCCTCCCAATCTATCTGACAAATTATCTATTAGAGGAACGATCTCTGTGTCAACTCCCGGTTCAATCAAACGGATATCATATTTGTCCAGACTTACTTTTCCCGACGCTCGATCTATTGAAAACATATCTCCAAACATCGCACCATTCCAACTGTGTTTTGTGTCGATGGAGACGAAAAGCGGACCTGTTTTTTTATTGCGATCATTGTATTGATGGAGAATAATGTCATTTGGGTAGAATCTAAAGCAGGTCAGGTTGGCATCTTCGAGAAGGGTACTCAAAAACGCAGAATTGTCCAAACCCATCATTTTGAATTGGGCGATTTTCGTGAAATCTTTTTGAGTATTGAAAATTTGTTCATATCTCCAGTGATCATATCTATTTATATCAAGGTACTTTTGATCCCAGTCTGGATATGGGCCTGAAAGGAACATCCGATCATAGAGGTCTTTCCGGATCCCGAATACCTCATTCATGTTATAAACGAGGATCCTATCCACCGTGGCGCAAGCGGCCAGGAGTTGGCATATCGAATAAGACCAGTCATTGGTGTCATCGACCGCATTTGTGGTTTGAAATTCATTTTTCAAGAAAGCAAACCAAGGGGTGGCGTCTGGTATGCTC
>CAZHIX010000022.1:15945-18511 GCA_964532715.1 Microcaldota archaeon
ATTGTCGCTGAAACAATGGCTCGGTCGTCATATGTCATCTGTTCAATTTTCGGAACCATATTGTTCAGCAATTCATCGAATCTTCTGTCTATCTTATCTGGGAAATTTTCCATTAAGATATACAATAATCCCGCATCATCCGAGATAATCTTCCGTGAAAATCCAGAGAGAAAATCGGTAATTTTGTCGACCGTGCTGGTTTGGAACGATTTCCAACCCCCCAAACCCATGCGGATTAATCGTGTTGAGGTTTCTATTTCCTCCCCGAAACGCAACCCCGCTAGCGCCACCTGTTCCAATACCGCATCACTGATATGTCCTTCTGCCCAGGATTGTTGGCTGGAGCTGTAAATATTCCAAAAAACATTGTAAGCGTAACCTTGAGTAGGTTCGATTATTTTCCGCGCTCTTAATGAGGTAATTCTCTCTGCATTCAGAATGTCTACCAAACCGATAATCGCCTTATCAAAAGCTGCACTCGTGACTCCTCGTTGGGAAAATATATTCTGGAGATCTTTCAAAGCCGTTCCGAATGCAACCGTGCTGGGATCCAAAGTCTTAATTAGATTCAGCTGATCTACCACTTGAGTCTCAAACGAATCCAGCATGATTCGGTTGGCATTTTTCAGCAACAGAGGCATGTCATTCATATTGTGGGGTTCTTTTTTAACCTTTCTCGTCATTGCAGGTGCAGATTTTTTCCGTCAACCGGGTGGCTGTTGAGATGGTGGTCCGATGATTGACAAATTGAATCATCGAGAGGACATTAATCTGGGACAACACACTACTCTGCATAAGAATAGCTAATGCTCAGAAGCTACTCCGATAATCATTAAATCATACTGGAGCGGTGTCATCATAGCATTAATGTATTGGACAAACTCGCATATAAATGTGTCATTATCGTGATACCGAGGTATGCTTGTTGCACTCATGTGTATTCTTGTTAGAAAAAAGAATAAAACCATTCAACGAAGCGTTCTATAAAACTTTTATTTTTTGATGAGTTTGCGCTTGAAATGTCACAAATCTTCCAATCGGTGCATGAAGTTTTCTTGCTTTGATTTTGTGTTATAAAACCAGAATTTTCACAATTTGGCGCATGTATTTCATCTGTGCAATCTGAGCAAATTTTCAATCCGTTTTTGTCTGTGGACTCGCGTGTGTAATATTCTTTTTTGTAAAGCTGAATCTCACAAATTTCATCCCAGTCACCACATGTTTGATTAGATACGTAATCTTTCAAAGCAGTTTTGTTTCCACGATAATCAGTACATTTTTTTACATATGTGAAGTTTGTGCAGTTTCGCTCTCTTTTTAGCTCATCAGTATCAGTATAAGAAGATTTGTTTTCAAGCACAAAATCTCCCCACTCAAAACATGTTTTTTCAAGATCAATGCATGACGCAATCGAACTATTCTCGATACACGCTTTTGAAAAACAGTTTTCAATCATCTTCCACCCTTCGTTTGCAAAGCATTTGTAAACACTATTGCCCAAACATTTGAATTTACCAATCTCGCAAGTGGTTTTGGTTTGCACACATTTTCCATCTTCACACTTGTAATCAGACATGCAAAATATCTGCTCACTCCACGTATAATTAGAAAGGCACTGATGATACGAAATATTGCTTACGCAATACGAGTCTGAATTCAGATAGTCGCATTCTTTGCAATGCGAATCCCCATAACACTCGCTTGGGCATGTTGAAGTATATTGCCACATTTTACTCTCATTGCAAACCTGCATTATTGATATGTTATTTTTTTGTTTGTAGCATTGAGTATCATTTATTTGCCTGCAGTCGATTATTCCGCTTCCGCGTATATTGCAAGCACCATCAAAACATATACTATTCTGAGGACAGCTAACCGGAGTGCTCCATTGCCCATTGTTGCATATGCTATAATACGTGTAATCCCTGCAAATCATTTCGCCGTCTTTGCATTGCTTGCATTTTGATGCAATACAACCCATCTCACAGGGGTATTCCACCCATGAATTATTTTCACATATTCGCACTGTGCTTGAATTTACACACGCAGAATTTCCTTGAGCACAGGAACAATAAATAGAGTTACATAAAAATACAAAAATAAGAATGTGGACAAACCGATTTGATAATATAGAAACCATATGACTACTTAAGAAAGGGTATTAATTAATCTTACCACGACTACACCAGTTCAATATCCACGCATCGGTTTTGAACCCAAATAAATCTATTTGATAGCTTTTGCCCATTGCAAATTTTCTAATTTTTGGGACTCTTTTCAATATACCGCCTGTCTTGCCCTGCTTCTGCCATAAATTTTAAACAGAACTCTATCCGCATCGTACAAGCTTTCTCTAATTGTGGAATCTGAATTAAAAAATTTCTTTTTTGCTTTTTTAACACTCATATATTCATACATGCCTATCACAGGGATTATGAGAAAAAAGGTGAGATATATATTTTTTCAAAGGGGTGTTTTCCTCTCAAAAGAGGGAGCCACTCGTTTATCACATGCTTGCTCCCCTCTACCCCTCACATTTCTACTTGGTTATTAATCGCATTTTTAG
>CAZHIX010000023.1:0-11465 GCA_964532715.1 Microcaldota archaeon
CACAGGCGTTGGTGCACCGACGGCTTTAGCCGTCGATTGAGTTGCGGGGTCTTTAGTCCAGTTTGAGGATTAAAATTCAAGAAGAATCCCTTGATGTGATTGGAATAAGTGAAAAAAGTAGTAAAATGTTCTTAAAAATCATGTTTTTTGTTTTATTTATTACTAATTTTAGAAAAAAAATACGACGAAACAACTGTTTATAACCATTTTGCATACAAATGAAATTGTTTGAAATGGAATCTAGAGTCTTTAATAGAAAAATTTTGCCCCCAAAAATCCCAAGCCTTAATGTTTTTGAGCGCATACCAAAAGTTACAAATATTATAAGCATAGATAAAAAATATACCCATAAAATATTGAGAGTTAAGTTTAAGCCTCAATTAAAAATTGATGTAAAACATGGGGATGAAACGATTCATTTCTCAAGAATTGCATGCAACCATCAGGCAGAAAATATTTTAGAGCTTCTAAACTCAAATGATGTTCCGTTTGAGTTGAGAAACTTTTTATCGCCAATTGCTATTTTGAAATCAAGCCGAACTGATTTGTTTAGTCCAGTAGAGCACACGTATATGATTAGTGCATTTTCAAAAGATTATATTTCACTTGATAAAATTAGAAATTCAAAGTATAGAGTGCGCGTAATTGGAAAGATAATTTCAAATCTTGCATCTATTCATGCACTTGGAATACTTGTTGGAGATATAGAATGCAACAATATAATAGTAAAAAACATTCAACCACATTTTAAGTCGGCAGGACATATGAATGCAATGAAAGATATGGGCGAGTGTGTAGATGAGTTTTTGATATTTTTGTGCGATTTGATATCTAAAAAAATGATTTCAAAATATGAGGCTATTCATTTTATACGACACTATAGTATGACAAACGAAAAAGCACGACTACACGTAAAATACTATTTGCATAAAAAGAGTTTTTTGATTCACAAGGATTTAACAAAAGACACTAATGAGTTCAACATGAACACGCTAAACGATGTGCTCATGCAGTATTATACTAAGTATTTCTAATTTTTTATTTACGTGAGTTTTACAAAAGATTTGCCAAAAGGTGCTACAAAACACAAAAAGTGCTTGTGCACCATTAAAGCACAAAGTCTAGATTTGAATTGATAGATACATCAACCCGCATGCAAGTGGGTTTTGCATCACACTTGACAATCAGATTTGCAGCGCACTTAAGGGTTTGACGCTCATTTTGAAAATGGCTTGCTGAGTCGGCCGGACATTCACTTGCACCCACTAAAAGTGAGGAGTTTCTCTGCCAACTTGGCGATGTTCGTCTAGAAGTTTTTATTCCAAAGGCAGAGTATCAATAGTCGTAGTTGGATGAGCAACCCCAACAGATATTGTAGTGAACACAGAATCCTTGATTGAACATGCCTGTAAGTTGGTACAGTAGTATAGCCTGAAGGCATACGTGGTATCTGGACTTAGACCATTGATGCGAACTTTTCTGTTTCTAGTGTAGTCAGAGTATTGCACTATTGAAGGGACTTCGGACCCAATTGGCCAATATGATAACTCTACATTTGTAGCAACATCAGTGTTGAATGAAATAGTAACTGTATCCAAAGAAGCTTTTGACATAAGATTTGAGAGTTGAGCTTGAGGTGCACTTTGTGTCCAGAAAGTTGAAGAACTAGATTCTGCACAAGAACCTTGCGGAGTACATGAAATCGCTGAATATTCGTACTGAGTATTTGCAACAAGATCAGATATGGGAACATTGTGAGTTGATTCAAATGCGGAATTATGAGCGTATTGCCAATACCTTAATGGAATTAATTGTCTGTATCTTACAGTACTATTTGCATTTATGTTTGTGTCCCAGTAAATATTTGCACTGGTATATTCAATTGAATTCACACCCACATTTGAAATAGTAAGTGCTGGACCGCCTGGAGTTTCAAAAGTATCAACATCACTTTGAACACACATATTAAACTGAGTACATGAACTTACCTGATACTCATAAGTTGTACCTGCACTCAAATCATATATGAGATCCCCATGATTTAGGACATAAACTGGATTTGATGCATAAATCCATTGAGTTGAACCCAGTTCTCTATAAGATATTGAACTGTTTGATAAAATATCAGTTGTCCAAGTTATCAGAGCCACATTTTCTCCAAGAGGAATCACATTTATATTTTCAATTATTGGAACTTGATCACTTTGTGTTTGAAATATTTGAATTTGGCTTTGTTTGCATTCCTGCTCTGCGGTGCAAGAGATTACTTGGTAATCATATGTGGCTTGTGGTTGAAGATTTACAAGATTTAGGCTGTGAGATAAGCTGTATTGCTCATCATATGCATATTGCCATTGTGCTTCATTTTGTAATTTGTATGCAACAGTTGCATTTGCATCAACATTTGTATTCCAATCTATTTGCGCACTTTCCTGAGCAGAAGTAGATTGCAAATTTAGTATTTGAAGTGATGATGGCGTAGATGTGATTTGCCCATCTCCAATCACAACGAGTGCGAAGTCTTGCAAACCTGAAGTTGAAACATACGAGCTCACTTCAATTGAATAGTTTCCAACTTGAGGCTCATCCAAGCTCACAAGTTCAATAACATTTAAGCGATCAGCATTATTCAGATTAGATTCGTTACTGTTTCCATACCACCAAGAACCATCTGGAGCAGTTACTTTTAAGTCTAAATCGTTGATTAGCGCTCCTTGAGCACAGTAAGAGATTATACCTATACAGGGTGGATCAGTCCAAACTAAAGCGACTCTTAGAGGAACTGATGAATTTTCAACTTCATAACTGAAAAATGCACTATCCCCCGTGCTCAGATTATATTGAGCATCAGAATAATACGTTTTGTGATTTGGATATATTTCAAGAGAGCGGTTAAGATTTACAAGTCCAAAACCTTCGTAGTTGTTTGGAACAGTACCATATAAGTCTTCCCCAATGTGTTCTGCCCCAGCGATCAGTATGGCTCTAATCAATGCAGAAGTTGGATTTTCATAGCTTCTATTTTGTGCAAGATAATCAAACACAAGTGCAGAAGCACCTGCGGCTGAAGGAGCAGACATGGAAGTCCCATCTGCATACAAATAGTTTGTTATTTTCTGAGTTGTTGAGATTTGCGTCCCAGGTGTAACAAGATCAGGCTTTATCCTACCATCATTTGTTGGACCACGAGAGGATGCAGGGGCTACAGTATACGGAAAAATTAATCCACTAATTGCCCCAACAGAAATCATGTTTTTTGCACTTGAATGAGAACTAACAGTAGATAGATTTGGTCCAGAATTTCCTGCCCCATATACTATTACCATGTTTCTATTTACATCGTTAGAATATGCGTCAATTCTTCTTGAATGAAGATTATATATAGAGAGAGAGAGAGCTGATGCATAAGAGTTTGAATGAACTCTTGCATTATACAACTCAGATTCTGCAAATAAATCAGAGATGTTGTTTGGAGGATTTAGCAAGCCACTAGTATCATTCCCAATACTCTGCACCAATAAATTTGAAGAGTAAGCCATTCCTTTTTTAATAGGATTTTCAGTTCCGTTGCCTACAAAGATTCCTGCCACATAAGAACCATGATTACTCAAATCTGCACCAGTTGGGTTTCCACTACAGGTAGTAGATTTTACCCCATCACACCATGCACTGATCTGAGTTCTGCCTCTAAGATCCAGATGCACATTCTCTGAACCACCAGGTCCAACACCACCATCAGCAATCGCAACAGTAATGTTCTCCCCACTATAACCATAAGTATTCCAAACACCACTTGCACCAATTACTTTTGAAGTGATACTATTTAGAACTTCCATTGCAACAACTTCAGAAACTGAGCTCACCCCAATTATTCTTGATATAAGAGCTGTTTGTCTTGAATCTGCATTTAATATCTCAAACCAATCTGCACCAGATTTGTAAATTTTTGAAATTTTCTCAATTTTACTTTTAATTAGATTATAATTTTCATTAGGGTAAAGGGTTATGTATATACGCTTGGTTCCACTAAATTTCATGAGAGACTCATCCATTAAGGCAGTATTGTGCAACTTAAGTATGGTTGCACCAAGCTCTTTTGGCAGACCTATTTTTTTGTTTTGCGCAACTCTCCCGATGTAAATTGATTTACCTGAATATCCAACTACATCAAATTCATCATGAATGATTTGCACTTGTTCATAAGTTACAGGGTTGTCAAAACTAATTAGATAGTAATCAAAACTATAAGATACCTGAGCAGAAGTTTGTGAAGAGCCAGATGTTTGAAAGGGACCATACACATTTTGTAGATTTTTTATCGGTTCTGCGCTAACACTAAACATAAACCCAACTACAAGTATCAGATACAACGACAGCAAACCAAGCCTCATGTGCACACCCCCACTTTTTTGTGAATCTAACAGGTAAATATTGTTTTTAATCATATTTAAAGTTATCTACCCACACTTTTTACCACAAAACATGATTAGAAACCTAATATGAACCACAGAACAACTAAAATAGAAAGGTGTTGAGCTACATTTAAAATGCATAGATAACAATCCTGCAAACATATATAAATTAGATAAGAGAAGCCAAAACATGGAAAAAACTGGACAGAGCACTGTTGAGCTGTTGATTATTTTTGGAGTGATGATGCTTGTAGCATCAGTTGCGCTTTTTGTTTATGAGGGATTTTTGGATCCGTCTGGAGCCAAGATACTAAAATCAAAAGCATATTGGGCAGGCATGAGTTATGGAGTTCAACTTTCTGATTGGATGCTTTTAGTTGTAGATGATTCGCCAGCTCAAAAAGTTGAAGCAAATCTTACACTGATGATAAAGAATCCAAGAAGTGATACAATTGCAATAAAGAAGATAGAAATTGAACAGGGGAATTTTGAAAATGTTTGGATTGCTCAAAGTGCAATATTTGCAGGTAAATCTGATTCATTATATTTAGTAATTGCCCCAAAAAGTACAGTTCAGATAATTGTTCAACATTTTGAAACAGGCATAGATAGATATGTTCCATCAGATGTTTATGAGTTAGATACTACGTTTGTATATGAAACTGCAGATGGTCTTGAGATGACTCAAAAAGGTTCACTTCCGATTGTTGGCAGAAAGCAAGCTACTCAAAGTACTTTGGGCGGATGCCCAAGTGGAACAGAAGAATGCCCAGATACAACTCATTGTTGCCCAAATGGATTTTGTGGTGGAGCACAAAATAATATTTGCTCAAGCACAATAAAAAATTGCAATTCTTCAGACCCATTTAATCCCTCAAATCAATTCTGTGTTCAAGCAGGATGTGAAGCGAATGAGTATTGCAATGCAGTTACGTGTGAATGTATAGAAAAACCTCTAGTCGCATGTAGTGATGGAGATCCAAATTTCAATGCACACACAATGATTTGTAGTGATGACTGTGAAGATAATTTTGGAGAATACTTTTATTGTAATGCGACTACGTGCTCATGTGAAGAGATACTTCCAGAGATAGCGCTCTGCACGGATCAAGATGTCACCGAACTCCAATGCAACTATACTATTCCGATGACAGGAGATCCGATAATTGCACGTGGTTTAAAACAAGGTCAGCAAGAACCAGGATGTTGTTATAATGGAACAATTAATGGAAATCTCATCAACGAAACATGCATAGGCGCACAGCTTGAAAGTGGCGTGTGGACTCCGCCAGGCGCGTACTACCCAATAGGCGCAGGATGTTGTATAAATAATACTTACAATTACTGCAACGATGAAGAACAAAGATATTGCTGTCCGGGATTGTTGTGTGATAATGAAAATACAAATAGATGTGTTAATGCAAGCGAACTTGTTTGCGATCCAGGTTATGTTTTGATGCAAGGAAGACACCCATTGGACACATATTGGCCAACACAAATCCAGATTGGCTCACAATGTGAAAAATCATCACAATGTGGATCTTTTCAGTATTGCCATCCAGAAAACTTTACATGCCAACCATGCGCACCACCAGGAGAGGATTGCATAACCATTGGAGAATATCAACCATTCTGCTGTCCGACAAGCGCACTGTTCTGTAACGAATCAGGAAAATGCGAAGGAACAGTTGAATTTCCAGATGAAGAATATGAGATTGCAGATGCGTTTTGTTGTCATGAAGATTATGTGTGTAATACTGTGTTTTATGGTCCAGAATATTTCTTGTACACATATCCGCCAGTAGGTTCATTGCAGTTGCAAACATCTTGTTGCATATTGCCAAATACAATGCACACTTGGTATGATGAACAAGGTGCAACTCAGTGTTTGTGTTGTAGTGGAGAAGGAATGGTCGCTTGTATTGGAGAGGAAGTAAATGTAGCAGTATGTTGCCCACAAGGAGAATGCTATGTTGATAGTGAAACTGGAATCCCGAGTTGTTGTGGGGACGTAGGTAGTACAAACCAAGAGTTGCCATATTCGCAAGGAAATTATAAATGTTGCCCAGAGGGCGAAACAGCATGCGATACAGATTTGTGCTGTGAAGAAGGAAGCACATGTGCAAATTCAGAAATTGGAGTCTTGGGACAATCACCTCCAGTTGTGGTTCCGGTTGAAAGTGAGCCGTATTGTTGTCTAGCGAAATATTCGTGTGCTAACCAGACAGGACTTTGTTGCAACATGCCAAGTTTTGAGTGTAAAACAGCGGTTGATGATAATGGGAATAGTGTAGAATATTGTTGCTCAACGGACATAACAGATCCAGTTTTAGCAAAAAGAAAAATAGGTGGGCAATGGGTAGATGCGTGTTGTGATGCATCAGATGTAAAAGATGGGATATGCTGTCCACAAGAAACAGAAGCATGCGAAGGAAGTTGTTGTTCAACTGGAAATTGCCAGACAATAAACTTTGAGTATGATTTGGCAAGCTACAAAGAAGGTCTCTGTTGCGAGCAAGGACAAGTTGGATATTATTATACACTACCCTCAGGTTATACCGCAGTAAATCCTCCGAATAGTGCAATTGGAAATGTAGTGTTTGGATGCTGTGATCCAAACAATCTTGCAACTTCTCCAGATGAAGGACAGGTTTGTTGCTCCTCAGACAATATGCAAATAGTAGACAATGGATTTGATTACTATTGTTGCCCAGACACACAAAAGTATAGATGTTATGATTCGTGTTGTGAAAACGCATGTATAACCAAAGGAGTTCCGCAGTATGCCACCAATAGCGGAATGTGTTGTGCAAAAGGAGAAAGTTATTATTGCACCGACGGCTGTTGTGCACATGAATGTAATGCACAAGGATATTGCAGTGAATGCCTAAGTGGCCAGACACCTTGTGGACAAGGAATATGTTGCACAGATGCTACACAAACATGTATAGATAATGCGTGCTGTCCAAATGAAGATGCATGTTATAATGAATGCTGTGTGGATGGTTATGTTTGCGCAGATAAAAATGAAATCTGTTGTTCAGAAAAGAAAATATGCGGAAGCTATTGTTGTTCAGATAATCAAATATGTGATGATGGAATGTGCATTAGTGCACCAAGTTGTGAGAGCATAGCACCGAACAAGGATTCAAGTGCATGCTCGGCAGGAGTTTGCTCAGCAACAGGAGGCGATTGTCAGTACAATTCAGGTTTAGATATTTGTGAATGCGCATGTGGAGTAAGTAGTAGCGAGAGTGAAGGCAACAAATGTGGAGGGTACTGCCCGCCCCATCCATTAAGTAGTTCATATGAAGTTGTATGTGAAACATTTGATGCAGAATGTTATTGTGGATATGAACATGTAGATACGTGCGATCTCAATGCGTATAACGGACTATGTGAAGAAGAAGGAACTACGTGTGTTATAAATAGAAACGGAATAAAAACCACTGGAACCTGTAGATCATTAGATAACAATTGTTATTGTGTTGAAGGATTCACTAAGTAGAAATTTCATATTTACACAAACATTACACACACAGTTATTATTTAGCAATGAAAATATCATAAAATTTATTGCTAAACAAAAAAAATACTTGAAAAAAGATGATACAAAAGCACTTCACACTACAACTTGCGTATCTTCACCTATTGATTTGTTGCGCTCAAATTTGAATACGCGCGAGTGAGTGTTTTCAAGAAGTTTTGAGTCATGAGTTATAACTAAAATTTGAGGAATTATTTTTGGCATACTTATAGATATTGATTCTCCAAGTGCACGCACTGCATTTTCATCTAAATTGTGTGTTGGTTCATCAAGTATAAGCCAACCAAGATGAGGGGTCAAAACCACAGACATTGCAGTCCTCAGGCAAAGACCTAAACATGCACGTTCTCCACCAGAAGCATGCGCCTCTAAATCTTTCCATTCACTTTGATAGATTTGAATTGAATAGTCTTTTTCATCGGCTAAAAGTCTCACACTACTCCAATCAGAATACGGATAGATTATTGGCCATATTTTTTGCATTGCCAGATTTATGTTCTCAATAAGACTTTCCCTAAGTTGCAATTGTGTTGCAATTACCACTTCTTTAAATTTGACAAGTTCATCGGACTTTTCTCTTAGAGTTTTTGCAATATTGCGTTTTTTTTCAAGTTCATATAACATTTTTTGTTCTTGATTAAAAATTTGAGTTGTTTGTAAAAGAGATTCTTTATTTGATGCAATTTTTTGCTCGTATAATAAAGTGTCTGATTTTAATTTTTCTACTTTTTTGAAAGCTTGAGTATATTTTTGTTCAGAGAATTCAAGACTTTGCATTTTATCAGTGATTTGCTTTGCTGATTCTTTTGAGCTTAAGACTTCCTCGTTCCACTTTTGAACAAGATTACATTTTTCTATATCACTTTTTGTCTGTTGTGATTTTTGAATAAGAGCTTTTGACTGCTCGCGTAATTTTTCAATGTCTGCAACTAGGCGCTCTTGATCCAGATGCAATTTTTTGAGTTTAGACTCTAAAACAGAAATTTCGCATATCTCGCCTATTTCCAAAATTTGTATTTGAATTTTATTCAATGATTCTAATTTGACTAATATTGAATCATGCTCTTTTTCTTTTCGTATTAATTGAGCACTAAGTTCACTAAGAGATGATTTGCATTTTTGAAGTTCATCTTTTTTTGAAGATTTTACTCTTGAAAAATTTTGTGCATCAATAATTGAATCACACATTGGACATTTTGCACTATCGTGCAAACCAGCATCAAAAGCAATTAATATTTTTTCAAGCTCAGATATTTTACTTGATAAAACAGATTTTTTCTCACGGATATTTTGTAAATCTAATTTCAAATCGTCCATATTCTTTTGAATAGTAGCACCAATACCAAGTTTTGAATAATCATCTTGAAGTTGTTTTTTTCTTTTTGACTTTTTTTCAGAATCTAAGATTTTAGATTTTGTTTGTGAAATTTCAGAGATAATATGTCGCAAATTCAAATCCATTTGATTTATTTTTACAGAAATGGACTTTAGCTCATCACAATATTGTGAATTTAATTTTTCAAGCTCTTGTTTTGAGACAATTATTTTTGTTTGAGAAATATTTTTTTGAAGACTTTCTATTTTACCGTTTATTAGATTTAGATTATCATTAAGAAGCTTGAATTCTTTAGATTGTTTATCTATTTGCAAAAATTCTTTTTCTGAATCATCTTTTTGAATTTGTATTTGCTTTAGACTAACAGCTAATTCGTCAATATTCTTTTGGGTTTTTTCAATTTGGTTAGACCATTTTTGTATATGCTCTTTGATTTGAGATATTTTTTCAATACTCACATCAGATTCTATTTGTGTTGCTTGTTCGCGTATTTTATTTACTTCAGAACCGGCACGTGAACGCACAAGTTCAAATTTGTCAAGACCTAAAAGTCGGTCAATTTCAGCTTTTCTTTGAGCAGAGCTTAATGTGAGCCAGTAATCAAGTTTGTTTTGTTCAGAATAGACTGCACGCGCAAAAAGCTCGTATGGAATTTGAAGTATTTGCTCAACTTGTTCAGTTACTGCTTTTGCACCCTTGCACACAACTTTTTTATCAACATATAATGTGGCAGATGTGGGCTCAACTTCACGCTTTATACAAAACGTATGCAAAACTTGTTTTTGTTCAGACTCCCATTCTATTTGAACATAACATGCTTTTTGCAAATGTCTGAAATTCTTAACATCGCTCAATTTAGCATCACGTCGCATGAGTTTTGGATAAGTTCCATAAAGTGCGTAACATATTGCGTCAACAACTGAACTTTTACCAGAACCCATCTGACCTAAAAATACATTTGAACCAACACCAAACTGAATAGTGGTTTGTTGATGAGAACGCCAATTGTGAAGTAAGATTTGTTTTAGCACATATCTAATTAGAATAAAGAAAATATAAAACAAAACGGTAGATGAAGCCCGCCGAAGAGTCCCCACTGCAAGTGTGTGGGGTATTCCTCATTTGACAGTCTATCCCCAAATTGGACTCGCAACGCAATCAACGCCTGTACACAGGCGTTGGTGCACCGACGGCTTTAGCCGTCGATTGAGTTGCGGGGTCTTTAACCCAATTTGAGGATGAACTATTTATAATCATTTCTTATCATTAAATATAACAATACAGATAAAAGAGGAGTTTGAATGGCAAAATTACAGATTAATAGTAAATTTACAAAAGAAAATAATAATACATCTTTATTACACAAAGAAAATAATTTTTTGACACATAAAAGTCCAGTAGTAGAGTTACCAAGAGATAAGATAGGAGTATATTCAAGATTGAGAATGGAACAAAGAATGCACGTTGATGACACCATACCAGTTTTTGGGGAGTTGTTATCAAAATCATTATATTACAAAGAAATAGACACTAAACCGATTATTAGAGCCATAAATGATTTAGATGCTCAAGTTCAATCAGAGATTATTTTTTTGCGATGAAACAAGTCTTGAGATCTACTGAAGGAGACCATGAATATGGAACAGAAGAAAAATGTGGTAGCCTCATACAATTATTTTCAAAATACAAAAAATTGCCTTTTGAGTTAAAAAATGATGAGATTGAAAACACAGTTGCAAAAATAGTTTATTTGATCTATGAAGAGGGAGTACGACTAACAAATAAACATGAACCCAGTGATTACGTAAATAGTTTGATAAAATGTCTTTCAGTCAAATATAGAGAAGAATTGAAAAAACGTATGTACAAACTAAGTATGGGACTACAAGGTAAAAGACCGATTAGAATACCGCATCAATACAACCCAGATGGTTTAGACATTTATTGTATTGGAGAACACGACTTTTATGTGAACGAACAAATCGCTAAGAGTATAAAAAAGTAAAAAATAGTGGATAAATATCTATAACGTGATAATTAGATTCACAAAATTATACAGAACATAAAATAGAAGATGGAGAACTAAAAACAAAAAATAGAGCTCTAAAACTACACAAACAAAAATCTCAGGTTTGTACAAGAGTAAAAACAAGAAATAGAAAATAGATAT
>CAZHIX010000023.1:11475-18484 GCA_964532715.1 Microcaldota archaeon
GTCTATCCATTCCAACTACTTCAACAGATGAGACGTTTTTGATTTCAGATAGTTTTGTTTCAACTTTATCAGAACCACCATCTGAATCAGGAATTACTATTGATGCTACAATAGCTTTCATCCCAAATGCGATATCTTTATCAGATATATTAAGACGCTTTACAAGACCGTCCATGTCATTTTTCATTTTCTGCATGACGTCTTGTTTTAGCTGTTCAAAATTTTCCATATCTTCAGGCATTATATTTACAGTAAGAGCAACTTCACCCATTTTATTCACCTAAAATAAAAATCTATGGCCCCTGTACACCACTTGGCACTTTGAAGGCAACTGAAAGTTGTCTACAATGCTTGCATCTAAATATACTTGCATCCGAATTGGGATCAACAACTACAGAATAATTTGAAGTCTGCATCCCGCAGGATTCGCAATTTTTCAACATATGAAATCACCTAAATATAAAAATTGTATGAAGGTATTTTGCGTAAAGCATTATTTAAATACCTCCCTTTTTAAAAAAAATGAATTTATCTCATTCTACCCGTGTAGCCAGTGTTTTTACGTGTGCTAGAACCACGTCTTTGAAATCTACGTGAACCACTAGAAGAGTTAGAGCGTTCAGATGAACGGTTATTATCACCATAACGCTGATTTGAGCGACGTCTATCTTCACCAAATCGCCCACCACGTGATCTTTGCCCATTATCATCAGAACGTGAAGGAGCACGCCTTATTCTTGGAGGAAGACCAGTGAGTGTGACTAATAGTTCTTCAAGTGGAACACGAGTCATTCTCACAAGATCCCGTAACCACCCTTCTTGGTCTTCAAACGCAAATGTAATTGCAACACCTTCTGCACCCATACGTGCAGTTCTGCCAATTCTGTGAACATATGTCTCAAACTCCATAGGTAAATCGTAGTTTATTACGTGAGTTACATTAAATACGTCAAGACCACGCGCAGCTAAATCGGTTGCAACTAAGACTTTTAGATGACCTTGTTTGAATTTTTTAATTACTCTATCACGAGCACCTTGACGCATATCTCCGTGCAAACAATCCGCTTCTATACCTCTATCAGAAAGTATGGTGGAAAGCTTGTCTGCACTTGCTTTGGTTCTCACAAAAATAACTGCCAGTTGAGGATTTTGACTTTGCAAAACAGCAAATAAATATTCAAGACGTTTTTTTGCATCAACTATCAAAAACTTCTGAGAGACCTTATCTATTGTTAGTTGGTCTGCTGAGACTGCAATCTTGTGTGGTTGGTTCATGTAGTCATGAGCAATATTTTCAATTTGTCTTTGCATTGTTGCAGAAAAAAGCATAGTTTGTCTTTTTGGATTTGTTTTTTCTAATATATCTACAATGTCATGTATAAAACCCATATCAAGCATTCTGTCTGCTTCATCTAAAACGACAAAATCTACATCACTTAAATCAAGACTTTTGCGCTCTATATGATCTAATAGACGACCCGGAGTTCCAACAACGATATCCACTTTTTGCATAAATGCTCTGAATTGCTTTTCAATTTCTTGCCCACCATAAACACATACAGTTCTAACATTTGCAAATTCACTCATGCGGTCAATCTCCATAGATATTTGAACTGCTAATTCACGAGTTGGTGCCATTACAAGAACATGTGGATGTGCAACTGAATTTGCACGTTTTGCATCTCCTTTTTTCATACAATGTTCAATTGCAGGAATTGCAAATGCTGCAGTTTTTCCGGTTCCAGTTTGTGCTTGACCAATTATATCTTTTCCTTGCAAAGCAATAGGTATTGCTTCGGTTTGTATAGGAGTTGGTTTTTCAAATCCCATTTTTTTAAGCGCTTGGTAAATTTGTGCGCTAAGCCCCATAGTTTCAAAACTCATATTTATCTTTTCTCAAATATCGTGCATTAACCCGCACGTTTTTACGACAGTTTTTGCGTACAAGAATTCTGTTTTGAAATCTTGCGAAACTGCCAAAGCTTGCAAACAGAGATTAAGCGTAAATAAACACATAATGACTGAATGCATAATTCAAACAGTCTCGCTCGTCCACGCACTCGCACGATGTGCCAGTAGCATATTATTATTACAAAATGAGCGCTACACGATTGAATTCTAATAAAATTGTGAACTTATCTCTTATATAAACTAATAGGTCTTGAGTGAAATAATGAAATATCAATAAACGTCCTTTCTATCTCCTTTTTTTGCGATACTTACAGAGGATTTTTCAATAGTATATATTATGCGATATTTCCCTACCCTGAGCTTAAAACAACCCTTAAGATTATTTGTAAGTGGTACCCCCAAGATTTGGCTGGAGCCCTAACTTTGAGACTCGTTTTAGAATCTGTAGTTTAACTTGCTTATCTAATGATTGTAAATAACTCATCGCCTTTGAAGAGAAGAAAATCTCAGATGTCATTTTCATCAAGACCTAATCTTTTTATCGCCTGTTTGAAACTGATTGTTTTTGACTGATTATGCTCTGCTTTTGCTTTTTTGATGGACTTTAAATCATCAATGAGTTGAGCATCTTCCAACTTCTGTTCAATAGCTTGTCGCGCTACTTCGCTCCATTTGTATTCAGAGCGCGCTTTCATTCGCTCATATAAGTTAGCATCAACACTTAGAGTTATATTTACCATTTAATCACTATGTAAAATATGTGCATACACATAATATAAATATTCCCAATAGGATTAGTGCTTGTACTATCCCACAAAATTATCTCCTGTAAATAATTGGATAAAAGAGGATAACTCAAACATATTGTAAATCCAATGTTACAAAATGCATGTATTTTGTAAAGCCAGAGTTACAAAATGCGGATATTGAATGTAATCTGATTAAACAAACTCAAAACTCGCTTAAAACTATTTGAGTTGTTGTTTTGTCAATTCCTGCGATTTTTCTAAGGTGATTGAGCACAAAATCGTTGAGTTGTGTCGTATCTTTTTTTCTCACTTGAACAAGAATATCTGAAGTTCCGGCCACTATCGCACAAGATTTCACGCCATCAAGTGCACTTATTTTTTTGGCACAATCCAGCTGAGAATAATCTTTTGAGCAATAATTTACAGTTATTTGAATATATGCACAGATCCCCATTCCAAGCTTTTGCCAATCGTAAATTGCAGTGTATCCTTTGATTATTTTTTCTTTTTCAAGACGAGATATTCTATTATGAACAGTGGTGAGTGCAATGCCATATTTTTTTGAAATCTGCTTTTTTGTAATTTTAGCATCCATCTCAAGCTGTTTTAGTATCAACAAATCTATCTCGTCAAGTTTTACCATATGGAAATTTATTCCAATAAAAGCTTAAAATACGATGTTTTTTAGTAAATAAATCCAAAAAAATAGAAAAAAAGTTAAATACAAAAATAAACCAAAATGCTCTATTCATTTTTTGCAAAAGCAAAATTAATGAAAATAGAGGTGCAAGAAAGATGCAAAAATTTATTGATAAGTTGAGTTCTAAAAAGATGTCGGCAGTGCTTGCAGTGCAATCTACATTACTAAATTCCATATCAAACTATTTGCATCAAGAGAATTTTTTACAAATAATGCCAGTTATGTTATCTCCAATCACAGATCCATTATGCCACTCAGTGTTTGATGCGCAAATTGACTATTGTGGACAAAAGCTAAAACTTACAAAAAGTATGATATTGCACAAACAAATTGCACTAAGCTCTGCACACATTAGCAAAATATTTGCAATATCCCCAAACATAAGACTTGAAAAACCACATTGCGCAAAAACGAAAAGGCATTTGATTGAATTTAGTCAGATAGATATGGAGATTAAGGGTGCAACAAAATACGAGTTTATGAGCTTGTGCGAAAAGATGATCGTGCGCGCATTTGAAGATGTGAAAAAGTACAACAGAGAGGAGCTTGAACTTCTTGGAAGAGAACTTACTATTCCAACCACTCCGTTTTGCAAGTATGAATCTAAAGAATGCAAACAGAAGATAGGAGAGGATTTTGAAACAAAATTATCTTGTGAGCAAAAATCTCTTTTTTGGATAATGAATCACGAACGAGAATTTTATGATATGGAAGATGATAAAATTAGTGGTTATTATCACAACTATGATTTAGTATACCCTCAAGGATATGGAGAGGCCCTATCAGGTGGGCAAAGAGATTACAAATATGAAATTCTTAGCAAGAAAATTCAAAAACGAGCTCAAAGTGAAGAGAGTTTTGGAATATACACACAACTTGCAAAAAACAAATATTTAGTGCCAAGTGCAGGAGGGGGATTAGGAGTGGAGCGACTTGTAAGATATGCATGTGGTCTTGATGAGATTGAACAGGTGAGTCCATTTGCAAAAATACCTTCAGAGAATTTTTTAATTTAGATTTATTTTTCATATTTTAATCAGTTGATGCGCTTCAAACTTCAGCTGTAGTTCAGCGGTAGTGGCACATACTCAATTTTGGATTTGAGTGTTTTACTCATCAAAAAAGAGATTAGTTTAGTATTCTGTTTTATACAAGAACAGTTTTTGGCTATTTCTGTTTTTTTAAAAAACGATTTAGCGCCTTTTTCTGTTTTTTACTAAAATGATTTAGAGAACTGTCTTTAATCGTGCAGACTTTGCAAATACCATTTTGAATAATATTCCTGTATTTAGGTGTGAGAATTATCAATAATGATAACTTTAAATACATTTTATAGGAAAATACTATTATGAAGGATCAGAGTTGGATAAGAAAATATCCAGTGTTTAGTTTGAATCTGGCAGTTCGCCATATAGGTGATAAAGATTATGCAAAACAATTTTTACACAGAAAAAAGATGCGAAAAGAAATAATTAACATCAAAAAGGGATTATACTCTGCATCACAAAATGTTTTTGCGGTCTCCTCAAATATCACGCATCCATCTTATATTTCTTATTTAAGCGCTTCTTATTTGTATGGAGCGACACAAACCATACCGATTAGAATTCAGATAGCAAGCTCAAAGCGAACCAGATCCATTGAATTTAGTGGATACAAAATAGATTTTATTACCTCTGATAGTCTGTGGGGGTTTCATAAAGAGAAAATGGGAAATGAAGAAATATTTTTGGCAGATTATGAGAAGCTATTAATTGATGCATTTGACAAATCACAGCACATGGGTAATTTTTCTGAAATTGAAAATCTGTATGAGAACAGTCAAAAGATAGATGTGCAAAAAGTTAAGGATTATTTGTTGCGCAAAAACTCAAAGAGAATTTATAGACAGGTTGGATATATGTTGCAAAAGCATAGAAACGTAGATATTTTTGGCCTTATGCGACTTGGAAGAAATTATTTTTGTTTGGACAAATTTTCAAGAAGCAAAATGATTGAGAGAAAATGGAGGCTATTTATATGAACTTGATGGAACTTGGGGAATATGCAAAAAAAAGAGGTTTCAATTTAGGTCAGGCCGAAAAAGATTATTATCAAAATTTGTTGCTGTTTATAATATATGAAAAGGTGGCAAAAGAACTAGTGTTTAAGGGAGGAACTGCATTATCAAAATGCTATGGTCTGAGTCGTTTTTCCGAAGATTTAGATTTTAGCTCAACTAAAAAGGTTGAACTTTTAAAAATAATTGAAACTGGAGTTGAACTATTTTCACTAAGATGCAACATTAAAGATAAAAAGGAGCACCCAAATGGAGAGAGTTTCAAATTGAAAATAGAAGGTCCATTATATAAACAAAATGAGAGAACTCTTTGCTCAGTATCAATTGATGTGAGCTATCGGGACAAGATACTAATAGCACCACAAATTAGAACTATTGGGCACCACATGGACATAATACCTTCTTTTGACGTTTATGTCATGAATGAAACAGAAATTGTTGCCGAGAAAATACACGCGATTATGGCTAGACACTCCGCCAGAGATTTGTATGATTTGAATTTTTTATTGAACAAAAATGTTGAATTTGATAAAAAAATTATAGATACAAAACTTGCTTTGCGCAAAATGGAATTTGATATTCTTCATTTTGAAAAAAGATGTCTTGAACTAAAACCAATCTGGGAAAATGAGCTTAAATCTCTTGTGAGAAATGTTTGTGATTTTGATGAGGTAAAAAATAATGTCATAGCTCACATGAAAAAGCTTTGATTTGCATTTGTTGCATTCATACAGATCAGATTTGCCGAAGAGCACCCAGCCATAAATGGCTGGGTCTTGTGCTCATTCGGCAAATGGATTGCCAAGCTGACACCTGTACATCAACCGCCCACTCAAAGTGGGCGGTTTTCGTCAGCTTGACAATAATACGCGTAATCCTCAACGTAGAGATAGATACATGGAAGATAACAAGATTCTCCGAATACTCTATCCCAAAACCCGTGATGGGAAAGCTAAATCGCCAAACCCCCCAATCAAAGAGCAGATGAGACACGAATTCTATTTCATGATTCCGATCTCTTTTCGCAATACCATTCTCAAATTATATGTATCAGCCATTTTTGCATATCCTTCCCAACCTGCAAAGCCAAGAGATATGTTTGCGATCAATTTCGCCTTTTGCCAACATATTTCCAAGTATTGTCAATCGCTTTCTTATTCTTAGTCGGTTGCTTTTCTTCAAGAGCCTGAAATCAGATTTGCTCAAAGAGCACTCGAGCCTAAATGGCTGAGTTTGATGCTCATTTGAGCAAATGGCTCGCCAAGTCAGTCGGACATTCACTTGCACCCACTAAAAGTGAGTGGTTTCTCTGCCGACTTGGCGATGAAAGAACTCACAAAAGCCCAAAAACGGGACGCCTGCACATAGTGGAATAATTCGCGTCTTTTGTGGATGCAGAAATAGTTTGAGCGTATTTTGCACAAATGTCTTAATCTGTCCAGGATATTTTTCAAGTTCTTTTCTGCTTTTAGATAATATCAAAAAGTCATCCACATAGCGCGAATAAAATGAGCGCCCTCGCTGAGATTTGAACTCAGGTCTCAAGCTCCGCAAGCTCGCATACTATCCAAGCTATACTACGAGGGCATT
>CAZHIX010000024.1:0-18483 GCA_964532715.1 Microcaldota archaeon
ACTTGTTTTCAATAAATAAAGCAGAAGCCCCGCACTTTAGTGCGGGGAGGTTCACATTCAAAAATTTCTGGAGGGTGTATTCCCTCGTTTGTTTTATTTTTTAGTGCAGTTTCAACTGTTTTCACTCATACGCAAACCGATAACTGTACTCATTGTTATATTTGTAACATTCTGTTTATTAATAATAAAATGCAATCTAATTACAAGGTGAATTTTAATGTTAATTAATAACAATACCAATAATTCTACTCAAAAATCCATGCAATCAAGTATAGGTTCAAATGGTATTCATTACGACTCTTACAACAATCGCATAAAAGGATTTAGCTCATTTAGTATCTTAGATACAAATTCATTTGCACGTTTGGAGCATTTAGTTTCGCAAACAGAGTCCAACCATCCAAATTCAAGTCGCACAACTATTCGTGCATTAGTTTCTAATCGTATGTTAGACTCAGTTGGAAAAAATGGGCTTGGAAAAATTGAAGCAAAAATTGATATTGCAAATATAGATCCTTGTATGTCTTTAGTCTATTTGGGCAAGAACTCAAATTTGCGCTCTTCTCCAAAACACATAATTACTCAAGAAAAGGACTCAATAAATCATATAGTTTCTACAATAAATCCAACTACACGAAAAGATGCAATTTCTCGTCTAAATTCTGGTGGTTATAAAATTGAACAGTTAACAAACCCTACACAAAACCAAATCCATGAACTTGCACAACTTTATCAAACAACATTCTCTGCATATACATTTGAATTAAACGAACAATCTGTGAAAAACATGTGTTCAAATGGAAACATCATGTTAATCACTTTAAGTTCACAGAATCAAATAGTGGGTGCTATGGTTGCAGAACATGCAATCGTAGAAGTAGATTCATCCGCTATCTCGCTCTACGAGCTCTCAGATTACGCAACTTCATCTTCTCATCGTGGGAATGGTGCAATGACTGCAATGCAGATTGAAGCAATAAATCTGATTCGTTCTCTACCTAATGGAAACGAAGCAATCGTATACTCTGAAAATCGTGCTCCGTGGACTCCAGTAAGTATCTCATCTCACAAAACAGGTCTTATGTTCTATTGTGGGACTCTTGAACAACACTGTATAATAAATTCAGACCGTGACATAAACGAGACTGGGAATATGGAGAATTTACACGTATTCTCCGCAAAGGGTTACTAATATTTTTATGAGAGGTTGCAAAATGGATCCCGTTCAAACACTTAGCAATATTGTTGGAATAAATTCAATATTCCCAAACGAATCCTCAATCGCACTATATTTGGAAACACGATTAAAACAACTTGGTTTTTTGACGCGTAGAATTTATGTGTCTCAAAACAGATTCAATGTAGTCGCACAGCGTGGAACTATTGGTCAGCCTATTTTATTCTATGCTCATATGGACACCGTTCCAGTTTATGGAAAATGGGATTATGATCCTTTTACTCTAAGACAAGATGGGGATCGTCTTTATGGACTTGGGGCATACGATATGAAAGCGGGTATAACCGCCATATTGCATGCAGTAGATATAACTACTGATCAAAAAATAAAAATTGCATTTGCAGTGGATGAAGAAAACGATTCGGTTGGTGCATTTGCAATACTTAAAGATGGATTTTTCAACGACTGTAAAGTTGCAATAGTTCCTGAAATAAACGATAGTGAAATTTTGGTTTCTATTCCAAATGCAATAATGCTTTCAAGACGAGGTCGAGCTGTATATAGTTTTGATGTGCATGGAATAAGTGCTCATGGTGCACACATAAAAGATGGGGTAAATGCAATCACACAAGCATCAAAACTTGCAATTGAGCTTGAAAATACGAATAATTCATTTTTACCAAACGAGTCTGGTGTCGTTCAATCTCAGTTTGTAAGAAAAATATATGGTGAAAATACTTCGCTCTCACTTGCAGACTTAGCGCATGTAGAACTTGATAGGCACATAACTTTACCTAATGATTCAAAATCTACTTTATGCGAGCTTGAGTCAAAAGTATCTCAATTATACAAAGACGGTATTCTTGATTCATCTGCTCCAAAATGTAGCGTTTTCATAAAGCCACGTGCAAATCCATATCTTGAACCATATCAAACTTCTCAAAACGATTCATCTGTGGTGCTTTTATCAAAGATAGTCGAGCAAAACGTGGCAAAGCCGGTTTATACCTGCGGACTGTCTACGGCGGACGAATGTGTAATCGCACTTGCGAGCATCCCAGTAATCTCCTACGGTCCGGTGGGCGCAAATCCGCACAAGCCAAATGAATGGGTCTCACAGTCAAGCCTTCGCACAGTTGCTCTCGTGCTCAAAAAATTCATAGAGATGCAATAAATTCTATATTTTTCTAAACAAAATTAAAATGAGCTTAACTTATTAGTCCCTCAATGTACAAGAAATTGATTAGCTCATGTATTGATCTATCTCCATATCTTAGATCTTCATCTGTTGCTTGGAGATGACATTTGCGATCTAAATCTTTCGTGACATGTCTAAATCTTGCTAGACTCTTTTTAGCAATATTTTCATCACTCACGTTTTTTTGTACGTAATCTATAAACTTATGATCAAATTCAGCTATGTTATTTCTAAGAATCTCCATTGATCTATCTCTTACGTATATAGTTCTGCCATCATGACCTCTTATAGCAAAGCTTACGAATTCGTCAATCGATATCTCGTTTCCTATATTGGCTGTTTCACTAACTCCGTATTCTTGCATAAATGAGTTACGTTTTTTATCAGACTTTTTCTCAAGCATTTTGCTGATGTACTCTAAGTATGGTCTAAGCGCTTCAAAGTCTCTCTGTGATTTAGTGTATATGGTTATATCTTTACCTACTTGTCTTGGCAATGAAACATGATTATCCACTTCATTATACTCAAACAATGCAACATTTGCGCTTTTGAAAGATGCAGTTATACCTTCTCTATATATTCCATTAATCAAGTGTTTCAGAGCATAAACTACATATTCGGTTCGTTTTGGTTCTTCCTGTATTGGTGCTGTAATGTGAATTTTTGGTCCAATTCCACCCATCGGAGTGTTAACTACTCTAAAGTATGAAAAAAGATCGTTACCATACAATTCAATTTTTCTATCTCCAATTATAAGTCCATCTATAGCCATTCTAATTTCATGCGAGTTTTTTGCATTTATTTTTTTGAGTTTTTTATCTAAATCAAATTTCTTATCATAAAAAAACTTCTCTGTTATTTTGTTAAATATTGTGTTCGATGATTTGATTTTATGTATTAATCCCTGTTTGTTTTTTGTGTTTATTCCAATATCTGTTTTATATGTCATATTCTACCTCTTAATTCTTTATTACGAGTAAGTGTAAATCATATTTTCTCCATTATTACACACTATACAACTAATATATTAAACATAAAAGTATATAAATAATAACCTACATACATTTATTATGTCTATAACTAAATTAAACTCTAAAAAGGTAATCAAATATACCGTACCTGCTGTTGCTTCAGCTGTACTCTTATGGAATGTTTTCAAACCAAACAGTGAAAATTTGATAAACCAATCGAATACAATTCCTAATTCTTCAGTTGAATATATAGATAAAAATAAAACAACTAAAAAAGAAAATATCTCTGAAAATTTTCAGGTTTCATTTGAATCTGTATTTTCAAAAAAAGGTTTGGTTAGTGCAAAAATTTTGGAAGATGCATCATATCGTGCAGCCAAACTACTTCTAAGTAGTAAGACTCCAAATCCTTCTTTTCAAGAAATAGCAATTGGAAAATTAGAAAATGGGGAATTTAAGAATATTCAAATAGTCAGTTGTGAAAGACCGAACCCATCTTCAAAAACATATTTTAATGCAAATAATACTAAATTTGAACTAAAAAGACATAATAAAAATGTTGATCCTGGAGGGTTGTCATCAGAGATGATTATAACTCCAATCGATAATGCACACCTTAATGAAAGATGGTTTGTTTTAGTAGCAAAGATACCTGTCTCTCATAGTCGACTCGGTTCTTCTTCCAGAATATTTTATCCATATAACCATGAACTAAATAGTGGAGATATAAATAGACAAGCATTGTCGTATCTTAATTCTGTAGAAAAAACTGCTCGTTCTGCAATCAACGTCTATGCTAGTGAATCCACAAAAAATAAACTTTCAAAAGTCCCATCTAATATAAATACATTAATCGCACTATTAGAACAAACATCTGCTTCAAGTTTAAATAATTCCCAGAAAATAATGTCTGATCTAAGTAGGATTTTTCATCACATTTTTCTATACAGAAACTTATCAAAGTTTTATGTAGTTAGCAGTGCAAAAGCATATGGTTTTTATCAATTTATTCAAAGCACTGAAAAGAGTTTAATCAAAAAATATACTAACGAACCATTGAAAGTATTTGAGTCATGGGCAAAAGATAATGGCTATGTTAATCTAAAAGACTTAAATCCCAAAAATACAATTTTCGATACATATTTTTCATCAATTCTTGCGTTTTATCATCATATAGATATTTTGGATGTGCTTAATAACCGTTTAAAAAAGAATGGATTAGCATCAAATGAATACGTACATGTAAACGATGTCCAGTCTACATGTGCAATTGCTTCTGGATATAATGGAGGTTCAAATGCGATTTTCAAACACATCATGCAACACAAATCTAACTGGCATGAAGACGTATATACTCATGGGAGTGATATAATCCGTTCATTAGATAAATATCCCAATGAAAATATAGGTTACATAACCAAAGCTTATGTAGTTAAAAATGCATTTAATAAAGATAAAATTCAACTATTTCTTTAAACTCAAATAGTGCACCTGCTAATCTTCCAGATATAATATATAATTATAATGTTTTGGTGAAAGAACAGGGATCTACATTTACTATTTCCAAGTCAAACAATTCCAAAAAAACAAAAAAGTTTACAAATACTTCAAAAACTTCCAAATCAAAGAAATTTAAAAAGTCAAACAATTCCAAAAAGAATCAATTAAAAATAGTTCAAAATAAGAGAAACTAATGTTTTCATTGTCAAGCTGATTTGAAACTCACTCGCACTTGCATGTGGGTGAGTTGATGCATGTGTCAACTCAATCACCGGCTTTGCGCCGGTGGTGCACTCATGCGTGCTACAAGCACTTTGTGGGTGGCAATCCATTTGCTCAAATGAGTCGCAAGACATTCAACGACGCAGTCGTTGGATGTACCATCTTCAGACAGCGAAGCTGGCTTAAAGAGACAAAATCGCACACGCGATTTTAAGGCGTGAGCATAAAAATGCGAACGCCGGGATCTTCAAGCGCGCAAGCGACTGGAGACACGACGGCGCATCAGCGCCGGCTGTGATTTGTCATTAACAAATTGCGTACTAAAGCCATTTATGGTTTTTAGTGCTCTTTTTAGCAAATCTGATAGAGATGCAATAAAAACGCTTTCTTGCATTATCTATACATGGAACATGTTCATGTATGCCTTATTGATCCAACTTTGGATTATGCAAAAAAGATTGCAAAACTCACATCTGAGTACGACTACAAAATATACAACTTAAAACAAGACGATAAAGTCCTGTGCATCTATGAGGCTCATCGTTATCCAGATAAAATACAATCACTCACCTGCGCGCTTTATTCCTCAGATTTTTGTGTATGGGTAATAGATAAAATAGATGCCGTTTTTGCGCAAACCGCACTTGCGCTTTGGCTAAAAAATATGGATGGAATAATGGTTTTCACACAAAATGTAGCACCAGAACAAGTTGAGCCAATTCTAAAAAATTCTCCAATGTGGCAGTGGGAGAAACTGCAATCTCCATCGGATTCTGATTTGCGCCAAAAATTACTTAGTCTAAACGCTTCAAGTTCTGATTCTGCGAATACTGCTTTAGTGGATGCATGTTTTGCAGTAGGTGGGGTAGGAACTGTTGCACTAACAAAAATCCTAAGTGGCAAATTCAAAGTCCATGATGAATTAACAGTTATTCCCTCCAACACAAAAACCGCAATTCGTTCAATTCAGGAACAGGACGTGGATGTAAAAGAAACATCCGTCGCTTCAAGAGCAGGTTTTTCACTAAAAAATATTCAGCCGGATAAAGTAAAAAGAGGTTCATATCTTACAAACTCAACTGAAATAAAACAATTTCAAAAAGGCAAAGTAAAATTTTCAATTCATCCGTTAATTAAAGACGAAATCTCAAACAAATCTGAGTTGTTTTTTGCATGGGATTTGCAATATGTATCTGCAAAACTTCAAATGGATAAATTTACCTCTCAAGATGGTGAAAAAGAATTTGATTTTGAGCTTGTAAGTATTTCAGCTGCAAAAGAAGGTCAAAAGGTACTCATAGTACGAAATTCAAAATCTCCAAAAGTAATTGCAAGTGGAGAAATTTTTGGTCTTCAATAGTTATTTTTATTGCTGTATCATGCACAATTGTGTATATTTCTTATCGCAATCAATACATCATTTATTGATTTTTGTATCATAGACAATACAAAACCTAGCTATTATGTATCTCTAATAATACATTTTTGTATCCTCAATAGTACATTTTCTGATTATTCTGTATCCTATATGATCAGATTTCACATGTTTTGTATCATTGATGATGCATTTTTTGACTATTCTGTATCATAGACAATACAAAATCCATCTTTTTTGTATCATGAGTGATACAAATTGATTGGGCAATTTAACTTCATGCTAAACTCACATCATTATTTGTTTTAATCTAAAAAAAGCAAAAGTCAATTCTTCTCCATCTTTTAATACAACAAATCTACTTTAATTCTCTAAATATATTCGGATTCTCAATCGCCGCTCGTCCAATCATGACACCATAAAGTCCTTGTTCATTCAACTTTTTCACCTGTTCTCTTGTGCGTATATCCCCATTAGCCACAATCTTCTTATCCGTGGCTACGCACTTTTCATAAACACTAAAATCAGCAGGATTTTTCTCGGTCTGATTTGCACTGCGAGCATGCACCACAAAAAAAGATGCATCCACATTTTCAATTAAATTTAGATATACTTCCCTTTTCTTCTCATACTCGTTTAGTCCAAGTCTTGTCTTAATTGAGCATTCAAAACCAAAATTTTTGATAAGCCTCACAATTTTCTGCACTCTGCTAACACGTTTAATCATTGCAGAACCAATTCCCTGTCTTATGAAATTGGGCGACGGGCAACTCAAATTCAAGTTAAATCCACAAAAATCTTTTTGAGGCTCAAAACTTCTCAAATATTTCTCATATTCAGATAATTTTGCACCTACAAGTTGTATTTGAGTTGGCACTCCATCAATTTTACCAATTTTTTGTTGCTCGCCTTTTTTTTCTAAAATCAAATTAGAGACTCTTGCCATTTGAGTAAATGTCAAATCTGCCCCAGCTTCAAAGCATTTTTTTCTCCATTCATAGTCGCTCACATCTTCAAGTGGTGCGCTCATCAAAAGAAATTTATTTTTCATAGAAATTATCTCACATTTATCTACATTTTATTTATCTACAAGCGCATTTATGAATTCTTTTAATTCTCCATTGATAACTTTCATTCTTATCTTCTCAAAAACAGACCAGCCTTTTTTAGTAGTGTAATATACTCTTCTACTACGCGAGTTTTTCATTTCAATCTTGCTTTTTATAAGTCCACATTTTTCAAGTTTATTTAAAATCAAATAAACTGTAGATGCCTTTTTGTATCCCATAGTAAAAGTCTGAACATGTTTAGCAAGCAAATATCCATATTCTGGTTTTTTCTTTAGTTTCCAAATTAGATATGTAACCAAAAATGGTGGGTGAGTCGGTCCATGTCGCAAATGTTTGCATCCTTTATTCGCGCATCTCATACTAATCTTTTAGTGTATATACTTAAATAGTTATTCTAATAAATAGAATATAGCAAAAATTGCAATATCTGTACTATCTACTGATAATGAATTGATGCATTACCTTTACGAGGTTTGATATGAACTCTAATGTAAAATCATACGAGACTCATTCCATAATACTTAATAATCTCACTCGTAAATTCGGTTCTTTCACTGCTGTTGATAATCTATCTTTAAATATAAAAAAAGGAGAGCTTTTTGGTTTTCTTGGACCAAACGGAGCTGGAAAAACTACAAGTATAAATATGATGACTACTTTGCTCAAGCCATCTTCGGGAAATGCGACTATAGCTGGTCACGATTTAGTTTTAGAGGACGATTTAGTAAGAAGCAAAATCGGCGTAGTCCCTCAGAAGTTTTCTCTTTTTGAAGAACTTACTCCACTTGAAAATCTTTGGTATATAGGCGAATTATATGGTATGAGTAAAAGTGCGGTTCAAAAACGTGGCGAAGAACTACTAAAAATCGTAAGTTTATATGACAAAAAAAATGTTCGCTCCGGTACCTTTTCAGGTGGCATGAAACAGCGTCTTTCTGTTGCAGTAGGTCTTTTGCATTCTCCTCAAATTCTTTTCATGGATGAACCAACCACAGGTCTTGATCCACAAAGCAGAATTGCTCTAAGAGAACTTACTCAAACTTTGCATCTTTCTGGTATGACTATAATCTACACGACTCATGATATGGATGAAGCTGATCGTTTATGTGAACGAATAGCGATTATGGATCATGGAAAACTCATTGCGTTGGGTACTTCAAAAGAATTAAAATCTCTTGAAGGTTTTAGCTATAAAATTTCAATACAAGTTCCAAATCCTACACAAAAACTGGCAGACGATCTAAAATCTACGATTTCTGCTAACTCTGCTAAAATTTCAGATTCTTTTATTGATTTATATTCAAAAAATCTTCCAAATGGTGTCGTTCAAAAAATATCAAACTGTCTTACCAGTCATAAACTTCAATTAGGAGATTTCAAAATAAGTGAGCCATCTCTTGAAGATGTTTTCATAGGTCTTACAAAAAAACAACTGAGGGATTAAATGGCATCTGATGCAAAATCACTTCATTCAAATTCAAAAATTCATCATACTTCTAATCAGAATACTAGTAAAAAAGTTCAATCCTCACAATTGAGTAGCTCTGGTCATAATAAATCAATAGAGCAAGTTCTTGATTTTGCAAAACTTTATGCAATCGTTAAAAAAAACTGGATGGTTCTAAAAGGGGATAACGTTAGACTCTTTCCATTATTATTCATGCCTCTAGTTATGATAATTATTTTTGGCTACACAGCAGGTAATCTTCCAAAACATCTTCCAACTGCAATTGCTGATTATGATCAAACTTCATTTTCAAATTCAATATCAAACGAAATATCTGCTCTGGATTACTTTTCTGTCAAATATCATGTAGGTACTCAAGATGAAGGAAAACGTTTACTTGATGAAGGAAAAATAAAAGTTCTTTTTATATTACCACAAGGTCTTTGTGATAAAGTATCTACTAACCAAGTTGCGCAAATAAGTATAATGGTTGATGAATCAGATTCTTCGGTGTCTCAATCTGCAAAATCTGTCGCTCAATTATTTTCTCAATCTCTTTCTAATTCAATTCTTGATTCAAGACTTACTTTTATCTCAAATCAAAATATGCTTGTAAAATCTGATATTTATAATTCAAACTCCGCCCTGTCAAAACTCTCTAAAAATAAAGATTTTGTCCCACTAGACAATTCTGCATCAAAAATATCTAGCCATCTTCTACAAACTCTCTCAAATTCTGACTCTCAAATAAGTGCGGTTATAATTTCACTTCAAAACTCTCTTGGTTATCTAATAGATCAAAATGAAGTAGTAGACAGTTTTAATCCATCTTCTTTAGGTAATGCAGCACTTGCAAAACTGGCTACTGGAGATTCTCAAGCTTCAACTTTGCAAGAGATAGCTTTGTATAAATCGATTCAAGGCTCTCATCTTTTAATCAAAAAAGATGTATCATCATTATCTTCTCTTCTGAAAACATATGACTTTCAAGTGCAATCTCAATCTTCTCAAGCTAAAACTGCATTATATTTTGAAGATTTAGCACAGGTTCGTTTGGATTCTATTCAATATCATGTAGATAATGCAAACAATCTTGTAAGTTTAGAAATTCTTCAACCATATGGCTATGGTAGACGATCTATTGATTTTCTTTTACCTGCTATACTTGCCCTAATCGTGTTTCAAGGTGCAGTTATGGGTTTAGGGCGTGCAGTCGCAGGTGAGCGTCAAGACGGATCATTAACTCGTGTATTTCTGACTCCTACTTCTAACGTGACTATTTTGCTTGGGACTCAAATATTTTATCTTTTACTTGAAACTGTTCGTTCAACTCTTCTAATCTTTGTTGCGATACTATTATTTGGGGTTTCAATCTCCGGTTCAATTGTAGATATCATCATAATTGTTGCATTATTCTCTTTTGGAGCAACTGGTGTTGGCATGGTTTTATCAGTAATGGCAAAAAGTCAAGACCAATACATGGCACTTTCAATGCTTATTTCAATGCCAATGATGTTTTTATCTGGTGCATTTTTCCCAATTCAAACGATGCCTTTAGTTTTGCAATCATTTGCAACTGTTCTTCCAATAACTTATGCCGCAGATGCTTTACGTGGCGTTATGGTAAAAGGTTTCACGTTGTATCAAATAATGCCTGATTTAATAGTTTTGATAGTGTTTGGTGTTGCAACAATAACTTTGAGTCTACTGTTATTCAAAAGAGAATTGGTTTAATTTTATATAAATTTGATATGATATGTAATTGTAAAATTTAGAGTATGTTGTATGAATGTAAGTATGTAAGCATGAATGTAGGTATGTAAGTATGAATGTAAATATGAATGTGAATATGAATATAAATATGTTGTATAATGGTGTTTTTATGAAATATAATAAATTTTTTTTCGGTTTTGTACTGGCTTTGTTATTTGTGAGCGCAAATTTATTTGCATCAATAAATCCAAAAATCCAACTACAAGATTACAGTTTAAGCGAAACACCTGCCCAACCGGGGCACATTATTAATCTCACGCTCAAATTAAAAAGTCTTGAATCTGATAATTGCGCTGAGCGAGTAGCTGTTCAATTAGTAGTATCATACCCACTTTCAATTCAAGGTTCGGATACTCAATACATAGACTCATTATGTTATCGCGATGTTGAATCTGTAGGTACTTTTAGTTTTCTGTTACTTGTTGATAATCTAGCATTCGCTGGAACTTATCCTATTTCAGTTATTACCACTTACGAAAAACGTTTTACTAAATTAAGCGAATCAAACACTATCAATGCGCGTGTTGGTGGCGATCCC
This sequence comes from Microcaldota archaeon, assembly GCA_964532715.1. Lineage (GTDB taxonomy): Archaea > Micrarchaeota > Micrarchaeia > Anstonellales > Anstonellaceae > 1-14-0-10-45-29. Next base: position 11,272 of record CAZHIX010000024.1, read on the forward strand.
TCATTTATTGCTTCTATATCTTCTTCTAATCCAGTGGATATCTACCCAGGAGACGATGCAAAAATATCTATAGTGTTTCAAAATACTGGTTCAAGTATGGTGCAATCTGCAATTGCAAGTGCATCTTCTAGTGGTATAATCGTAAAATGGTCTGGGGCAAATCAAATAATTGGTCAAATATCTGCGCGTTCAAGTGCGAATGCAATATTCTCAATAGAGGCTCCAAAAGATTTATCTCCGGGAGTTTATCCATTAGATGTTGTACTAAACTATATAAGTGAAGATAGAAAAAATTCATCAACTAATTTTCATTTTGAGATTCCAATAAAAGAAAAGGCAGATTTTGAAGCATATTATCCACTAGAGGATTCTTTGCATTCTGGAGCAACTCAAGAGTTTACGTTATCCTTATCAAATACCGGTACTCAAAAGGCAAAAAACATAAAAGTCAGAATAAAACCTCTATTCCCTTTTAGTACTGATGGAACTGTGCGTTATGTAAATTCTCTTAATCCCGGTGAGTCAACCGAGCTTGTATATGCTATAACTGTTGATAAAGACGCAACTGAGGGTTCTCAATTAAGTTCAGTTTTAATTGAATTTGAAGATCCACAAGGAAAATCTTTTTCGGATTCTGCAGATTTTTCAATCAACGTGCGTTCAAGCACTTTTGTTGAGAGTATTGAACCATTTATTCTATACATTGCAATTGCGCTATTGTTTGTCCTACTGTTCTTTTCAAGAGTGTTGCTCTCAAAGCTAAAAAAGAAATAACTGAAATGTTGTATAATCTGTCTTTGGGCTGTCAAATTCACAATTTGTTGTTTCTTGAGCAAAAGTTTCGTGTTATGCAAAAACCATGCATTAAAGAATAAATTATAACTACTTCTTATGCTAACTCAAGACTCAATTTTATAAATGATATTCGTGTGCATCCTCATATGCAAAGTTTGCTAAAAAAAATCACAAAGGATATTCGCACTCTCAAAGTGCAGGGTGCACGAAATATTGCAAAAGTTGCAGTAGAAACATTGGTAGAATGTGCAGAACTATCAAAGGCAAAAACAAAAAAAGAGCTTTATTCAGAGCTATTATCTGCATCCAAAGTGCTTGAAGATACAAGACCGACTGAACCAATGATGCGAAATTCCCTTGATGACACATTACGTTTTGTTCTTGCTTGGATTCAAACTCAACCTGATAAAGATATTTCTTTACTAAAAAAAGATTTGGGAACTCATTACTCGTCTTTTTTGGATAACATGGATATCTCATCAAAAAAAATTGCTCAATATGGTGCAGAACAAATTCCTCAAGGTGCAAACATACTAATTCATTGTCATTCGTCCACTCTCATAAAAACTCTTCAGTGTGCCCATGACATGAAGAAAAATATTCATGTAGTTTGTCTCGAAACTCGTCCTCTTTATCAAGGTCGTATTTCAGCAAGAGCTCTGTCTGGATATGGAATTGACACTACTATTGCAGTGGATTCATCAGTGGGAACACAAATGCAAAAAATGGATTTAGTTCTAACTGGTGCGGATGCAATTACTGCCGAAGGAGATTTGATAAATAAAATAGGAACTTTTACAATCGCACAACTTGCACATTTACACTCAGTTCGTTTTATGTGTGCATCCGAGATTTACAAATATGATCCGCTCACAAGATTTGGCAAAATAGAGCCGATAGAACAACGTGATCTAAATGAAGTTTGGGGCACTGGTCTTTATGCAAAAGAAGTCGCAAAAGAATTTGTCAAAATACCTAAAAATCTAAAAGTCCAAAATCCTGCTTTTGATAGGACACCTGCATCACTTATTCGTGCTTACATCACAGAAGAAGGAATTGTTCCTCCAGCTCAATTAGCAATAATTGCTGAGCAAAAGATTAATGGTGAAAAATATGGTAATGTCAGAGTCTAATAATATAGAACAAAAAATGCTTAAGATTCAAGAGCTTGAACTTGATGCAAAAGTTATGGATATAATGGCAGGTGGTCAGATTATTTTGCTAAATGCAAAATTTGCATATCAAAATAACATTTATACTAACTATCGTGTAAAAATTCGTTTAGGCAAAAAAAGTGCAGTCGTCTTAGTAGATTTAACAAACGATATGATAAAACCTGGGCAAATTGGTCTATTTCATGAAGCTTCCAAAGCAATTGGTGCAAAAAGTGGTTCAAAAATCAATTTGCATGTAATTGCTCGTCCTCAATCAATACAATATATAAAATCAAAAATAGAAGGTCATCCCCTAAAAAAAACAGAAATAGATTCAATAATAAACGATGTAATGACAAACCGCCTTTCAGAACCAGAATTATCTGCATTTATGACTGCGTCTTACATCCATGGGATGTCTGATGAAGAAGTGGTTGGCCTTACAGATTCAATAGTTGCCACTGGGGATAAATTCAAAATAAATAAAAAACCAATATTAGACAAACATTGTATTGGTGGGGTTGCTGGAAATAGAACTACTATGCTTGTTGTTCCAATAGTTGCATGTGCAGGTTGTTATATTCCAAAAACTTCTTCGCGCGCAATAACTTCTGCATCTGGGACTGCAGATACAATGGAACTTTTATGTGATGTAACTATACCGATAAACCAGATGCAAAAGCAAGTTTCAAAAATCGGCGGGTGTATAGTTTGGGGTGGAGCAATAAACTTGGCAGCTGCTGATGATAAATTAATCAAAATAAGAAATCCCTTATCACTTGATCCAAAAGGAGTGTTACTTGCTTCAATTCTTGCAAAGAAAAAGTCAGTAGGTGCAAAATATTGCATAATAGATATTCCTGTAGGGCGTGGAGTAAAAATAGAAGACGTTTCACAAGCGCGTTCACTTGCATCAGATTTTATAAATATAGGAAAACGTCTTGGAATAACTATTGAATCATTAATTACTAATGGGGAAGATCCAATTGGAAATGGTGTCGGTCCATCTCTTGAATGCAAGGATGTAATGTGTGTTCTTGAAGGAAAAGGTCCTCATGATTTGAGAGAAAAATCAATTTTAATGTCTGCAAAATTACTTGAGCTTTGTGGGAAGGCTAAACGCGGGTGTGGAGTTGAAATGGCAACTCGCATTATTGATAGTGGTAAAGCGCTCAAAAAGTTCAAAGAAATTGTTGAATGGCAAGGTGGAGATGAAAAAAAACTATCATCAGATTCAATTCCAATTGCAAACTACAGTCATCGTATTCGTGCAGAAAAAAATGGTCGTGTTTCTCATCTTGACAATAAAATGTTATCAAGAATAGCTCGTACTGCGGGTGCACCTGCGGATAAACTTGCTGGAATATACTTGCATTGTGAAAAAGGGGATATGGTAAAAAAGGGAGATCCAATCATGGATATTTATGCAAGTTCCGAGCACAAACTATCTGTCGCACTCAAAGTCCTAAAAGGGTACGAGCCTGTTGAGCTTGAGAAAGTTCTTCTGGATACTTTAAGGTAAGTAGCTCAAAATTCTTTTAGTTTATTTTTTCAAATATTTTTTTGGCTGTATCGTGTTAATACTCGTTTTGTCTGTGCATGTTCCATTATTGTTTTTTGCAAGTGTAATTTTTCTCATCTGAATATACATTTGAGGATCCACATTCGTGCTTTTTCTATCTTTAACTCCTGGTTGCTCAAGATTTTGCGTCCAGTTTGCACCAATCCATCTTTCTATACTCTTTTGAGAAAAATGTTCTTTTCTATTATCACTAAACGATTCATATATTTTTTTTGCATCTGCGCTCAGATCAATTTTTCGTATTTGTTCAACATGTTTGTCAATCTCTTTCCAATAATCTAGCTGTTCGTAAGTTATATCAAATTTTGTGCATTCTATGTCCACTTTTTTATCAATTATTTTTTTTATTTCATTGAGAATTAGCTTTTCTTGTTTTTGTATATGATCTCTAATCTGAGAATCTGGTCTTTTTGATATCTCTAAAATTATTTTATTTGTCATCGCAAATCCTTTTCTTCTCATAAACTCTGCTAAGTGTTGAGTTATTGGTATCTTTTTCATCTTTGCAACATATGTCAAAATTGCTATCTCTAATCTTTGTTGAATTATATTGTTTGCACATGCAAGCGCACAGTGCTTATATCTTAATTTCCATTTTCCAGTAGTTACATTCCTGCATATTTCTTCGTATTTTGTTCTGCCTAATACTTTTATTACTGCGACTCTGGTCTCGTTTTTAATCTCTGATATATTTGCCATTAATGCGGACACTGTAATTTTAGAATAATCATAGTTCATCTTTCTAAGTCTATTTGTAATATATTCAACTGTAGGAATATCTTGCGCATCTTGAAGAATTCCTATAATTTTTGTTTTTATGTTCTTTTTTGAATTAATAAAATTCTTAAGCTCTATATTATCTTTTATGCGTTTTTTGAGCATTTGCATTCCAATACAACAACCTTCATTCTTCAACTCGGTTACTATTCTATTTCTAGTTAGTCTTCCATTTATTCTTGTCGTTATGAAAATAATCTGTTCATCTATTCGTCGATACATGTGCATGTAAACATATTGATGAAATTCATTTTTCGCTGATTTATTTGGGGTGCGACTTTTTTTCAGATCTTCAATTATGCAGTTTAGATCCTGTTTGTATATATATTGTTTCCAAGCTGTCTTTATCGCGTTTATTACTTCTGGTAATCCCGTCACCTTTCCATATCCAAGCAGTCTAACGTTTTTTCCATATTTTTTCTCAAATTCATATGCAATATTTTTTTTGTTTGGAGGGTTACTCATATTCAGAATAGTATCTATGACTAACTTTATTTTTTTGTTTTCTATATATTTTTTTATAATCGGGTTTTTTCTAATGCGATCTTTGACTCGTGGTTTATTTATCAAGTATCCCTTCCGGATAAGTTGTTTTGAAATATTGTTCGGAGTTGGAATTTCACTGGTGCGTTTAATTACTTCACTAATTATTTCATCTGTTTTCATATCAATTATTGCTCTTGCATATTCATCAATACTTCCAATATTCATTTTTTCTTCCTTTATTTTTTTGAGCAACTCTTTAAACGGTATATTCAGTTGTCGTATCCAAACTTGTTTTATCTCAGGTGCAAGAATTTGTTTATATTTTTCCTTTATTTTTCTTGGAAGATTGGCAATCTGAGGTATCCTTCTAAGTTTATCATCTATGTTTTTATTTGTCGGAAACTTGTCAAGTGATAAAATACTGCTTCTTGTGGTCTGCATGACTTTGTCTGAATCTATCATAATATAGCTTTACTTTGAAATGCTTATAATTGTGCTTTTATGTTTATTCGTGTTATGTACTTTATCGCTAAGGACGCGGTTTCTTCCGTTCTAGTTACGTTTATAAACACTACTAACCACATTATACTTATGCAAAATAGAATTGTGCAGGCAATAAACAGTTTACCTCCATCTGGGATAGCATTACATGGGACAACTATGAAAAATGCAAATTTAGTCTCAAAATCATTTTTGCAATTTCCTGCATATCATACCTTAATTCCAAATCCAAAAAATTGTGTTTGTGACGAAATAAAACAAATGTCTGAAGATGTGTTTTTATCAAAATCAATAGGTTCAACACTAATCGCATCTTCATTTTCAATTAGTCGTATGTATAATTCTAACGATTTACCTGCGATCATAATTTTTGCTCACAATAAGTTTAGCCCGCAATGTGATTTCAATTTTTTAGGTTGCGATGCACATACTCCTGTTCTTCGTCAAACTCTAAAATATGGTTCAAGAAGATATTCTTCATTTGGAATTGATTCCTCTATTATTGATGGAAAATTTACTCGTGCAATTGTGCATCTTTCAAAAGATGAATTATATAATATAAAAATGAAATATCAAAACGATAATTTCATGTATAATAAATTAATCCGAGATATCTTAGTAGTAAAAACACTTTTTGCAATTGAGAAGATTTCTCTAAATCTAACTTCACAAGATATTATCTATGTCTGATGTTTAGTTCAAAATAGGTTTAAATGCTTGGTTTTTAAATTGCTTTTTGCATTATAATCTCAGCGTATTTTGGAGGGGTAGCAAAGCCTGGTCAAATGCGCAGGACTCAGAAGGCATTTATTATCAAAAATGTAATTCACATCAAGTTTTCTATACTATCTCATTCATGTTATGGTTTATCGCCTGAGCCATCCTGTCCCTAGCGGTTCATGGGTTCAAATCCCATCCCTTCCAAATTTTTGTCTCTTCAAAAAATTATTTTGACGCATCACAAGTTTTTGAAGAATTAAGTTCTACTTTCGGTGAAATTGGTATCTTTAGTGTGTTGCTTTTTTAGAGCAAAAATTTCTTTGTGTATATCATGCTTAGCAAAGCGTTCTTAGTTTTACTTTTTGAAAAAGTTGATCATGCAAATCACTCACATTTGCATTTTTTGCACGTTTCAAGCATTTTGTTTATAGTATCCTCACTAAGATAATGTTCAATTGCGCATGCCTCTTGTTTAGCTTTTCGTTCTTCAACCTTTAGACAGATCTGCAAAAAATTCTGTATTTTTTTATGTTTTTGCGAAACCTCTTTTGCGATACACTCCCCTTTTTGCGTAAGTTTTATTCTCCCATAGGGCTGCATTTGTATATATTCTTCTTCTTTTAGTTTATGCAGTGTGATGCTTACTGATATCTTGGATATACTAAGCTCATTTGCAACATCGACTGATCTTGCGCCGTCTTTTTTGCAAAGCTGTGATATAACCTTGCAATAATTCTCAATAGTTTCTTTTTGCATAATAAAGTTAAACTTGATAAACTTATAAATTTGATTACAATTTATCAAATTCTAATTCCGTGCAAATTGTCTTCTTATTCTCAAAAATAGCTAAGATTCTCTGTGGATATTTTGCATTAACTATAAAATATTTTCCCCCTGCGTCTTTTAACTCGTTTACTTTTCCAAGCATTCCGCCTGTTACATCTGGAGAACTTGATTGTTTCAAGTGTCTTTTAATTTCTTCAAAATTTTTTCTATCTATTTTTTCTATAACCTTTCCATCAACAATTATTCCATCAACATCCGTAGCTAAAACACTAAACTCTGCCAAGTTTGCCAGTTTTGAAATAATCTGATCTCCAGAAACAACCGAATAATTCCATTCTGAATCTAAAACCATGTCTCCATGTAAAACTGGCATTATTTCTCTATTCAATAATGAAATTATTGCTTGTCTGT
>CAZHIX010000025.1:0-18413 GCA_964532715.1 Microcaldota archaeon
AGAATAAAAGTTCTGCACAGATTACAGTTGGAATTGAGAGAATAAATGAAAGCTCAAATATCGCCTTTGGTTCATATTTTAACATAGCAAGAGCAGTAGTTGTTGTACCTGAACGAGATATACCTGCAAGAACGGATAATCCTTGAAAAAGACCTACAAAAAAACCATCAAACGCATTTGCAGATTGGATTTTTTTCTCATGTATTTTTGATTTTTGTATATACAAAAAATATGAAGTTATTAGAAGACCTATCCCCATCAACAAAAATATTAGTGAAGTATTTTCAGCAGAGCCTAATGATTCAAAAACAAATTTTTGTAATAGTAAAAGAGGTAAACCTATAACGCCCGTGCCCATAAGTGCACCGATATAAAAACCGGCGTGTGAATCCTTGAACTGTGAAATTGATCTTAGTGCTAATGTTTGTTTTACAAGTTCAAAAAGATGGTGTCTAAAATATAGAATTGCAGATAAAATTGTTCCAAGATGCAAATAAAGTAGAACATAAATAAGATTTTGAGGGTCTTCGCCCATTAGGAGATAAACATATGAACAAAGAGATTTGGAAGATATTGGAATCCACTCAGTTATTCCCTGAACTAAACCAAGAATTAGTATTGAGATTATGTCCATGTGATAAAGAGCTTTGACAAAATATAAAAAGCAGACTTAAATATAAATAGAAAAAAAGAAATAATTATCTAATGTTTTTTTTATCCACTATGACGTGATCAGATGACGCAAGTACAGAATCATAGGGAAGAATAATTAGACCATCTTCTTTATGCATATCACGGGCAGTTGCATTATCTGGATTTGGCTCAACCATTAGGTGCTCCATTTTGCCACTTGATTCACTTATCATTATATCTATTAATTTACCCAAGTCTTCTCCATCATTTGTAATAATTTTCTTTCCTGCCAGTTGCTTGGCAACAACAATTCTTGCCATATAAAACCACCTGTGAATAAAATACTTAATTGAATAGCGCGTTTTATTTTAAATAACCATAGGTTAGATTTTAGATTTTGTATCCTCGCTTAGTTTATATAATTGAATGTGTGATAAACCACCAATATCCACAATATCATCTTTTTTTGCAAATCCTTTTGAAATTGCAATAGAACATGCAATTTTTCCAACAAGGTTTATACTTGTGCATTGCAAAAATAGTTTAGACACGTCGTTTTCACTTGCGCGTTGTCCTTCATAAAACGAGCTAAAAGTGATTAAATCAAGAATACGACCGTTAGATGCATATTTTTTTCCAAGAACATCTTTATCGGCAACTGCAAGAATTATTTCATTGTTATTTTTGTGTATTTTATAATATAACATAAAGACCAAAAGACAGTTGTGCACGTATAAATAAAACGATTTGCATGCATGCGTAAAAGAAAAAAACAAATAGAGGTTAGTTAAAAAAGTAAAAAGTTATTTCACATTTGAAATAACTTGAAAAGGTATTGAGAGATTGAACCAATAACTCCACTCAGTAGGCTTTATACTCAAATCTGTATTGTATTCAACAGTTGCATTCAAATAAACAGAGTTGGCGATGTTAAAATCTACACGAGCTCCACTCAAATTTTCATATTTGTTTGAGCGTTCTTGAAAAAGAGAGTATAGAGTACAACTAAAGTTGCGATTTACTTCTTCACTGAAAAATGCGTTTGGAGATACTTGAATACCTAAGTTGAATGAGGAAGAATTTGTATTTGAGATATCGTTTGCCCAAATTAAACCTCGGATGTAATCTGAACCTGCTGAAACGCCTACATCGTAAATTGTAGATGAATTCGGATAAAAAGATGCGCCAATATAATCAATGCTAGCACAACCACGTTGACCGATATTGGTTAATTGAAGTTTTAACATCGGCGGGACATTCACATCTTTTGTATTTGTTACAAAGGTGTAAGAAGCACCTAAATTGTAAATGAAGGTTTCGTCTAAATTTATTCTCATAGACGCACCAAAAGTATGAACGTTTGCATACCAGGTTGTGTATAATAGAGAGGAGTAATGAACAGTGTCAGATGGGCTTGTTGTTGTATATGCTTTGAGATTACTGTCATTTAATCTTGTAGGGGAATATGAATAAAAGATACTGCCGATACTTATTGGGGCAGAAACACTTGTTGCGTCGTTGTTGAAAATTGAAAAACTGTATTGTGAATCTGTGAAATTTGTTCGTGTGAAGTAGTTAAATCCGTTTGAGAACTCTTCTTTGAGTTGTGAATTTTGTGAATCTGCGATTTGGCGTAAGTATGGCATGAAGTCTGAGCTTTCTATGGCATCAAACGCTTCTTTTTCATTAGAAAATATTCCTGCACTTATCATATCAGGTACAAGTGATTTTATTTTGTTTGAATAGTAATCTTTTTTTTGTATGCTTGAGCGTTGATTTGTGATAACAGGCATGTTATACTTTGATTGAGCAAACGAGGAAGATACGATAGAAGAGCCGATTATAATAGTACTTGCAACACTTGCATAATGTTTTTTGAAAAAATGTTTAGTAGCTACATACGCGCGCTTGAAGTGATTTTGTTTTTGAGCAACTGCATTAGACACAGAACCAAATTTATTCATAATAATACCTCATATAAGTTTTTGATAGTGTAATTATGTGTTTTAGTGTATATAAATGTTGTTGTATGATAAAACATGTGAAAAAGTTTGAGAACACAGATGGAACAGCACAAAAAATTATATCAAATATAATTTCAAAAAAGAAAATGGACTCGGGGCGAATCGAACGCCCACTCTTCTGCGTGTAAAGCAGACGTGTTAACCATTCCACTACGAGTCCATACTAAAGAGAATACTACTTTTATTCGTTTTAAATTTTATAAAGCAGACGTGTCCTTCAGACTGCAAAGCAGGCTGGCGGTGCGAGCGCCCACAAGAGCTGGCTTGCATAACCATTCCACTATGAGTCCATACTAAAGAGAATACTACTTTTATTCGTTTTAAATTTTATAAATGCGATACAACTACAAAAATTGCTAAATATTCAAATATAAATGCAAATAGCCCCCACCGGATTCGAACCAGTGTCTACAGGTCCAGAGCCTGTCATCCTTGACCGCTAGACGAGGGGGCTTCTAAGCATTTACAACATAATAACACAAAACACATTTAAAAAGTGCAATAGCAAGTCAGATGTGAAAGTGAAAAAATCAGATTTGCTAAAAGAGCACTCAAGCCTAAATGGCTGGATACGCAATTTGTTTTGGAACAAATCACAGCCAGCGCTGGTGCGCTGTCGCGTCTCCAGTCGCTTACGCGCCTGAAGATGCTACATCCAACGACTGCGTCGTTGAATGTCTTGTGCTCATTTGAGCAAATGGATTGCCACTCACAAAGTGCCGATGGCACTTTGGAGCACCAGTGGCTTTTGAAAGCCACTGATTGAGATGACACCTGTACATCAACCGCCCACTCAAAGTGGGCGGTTTTCGTCAGCTTGACAATAAAAAAAGATTAGTATCTTTCTATGTCCAGATATTCTTCAAGAACTTTTTCTGCTTTTGCTTGTTTATCAACTTTTAGAGAGTAAAGAGAATATTTCGGACCTTGTTCCACAATAGAAATTGTGTCCACATTTACTTTTGCATCTGCTAAAAGCTTAGACATTTTTGCAAGCTCTCCAGGAGAATTTAGAAGTTTTACTACCACAACATCTGACTTTAAGCACTTGTAACCGTTTGCTTCAAGCACAGAGATTGCCTTTTCTTCGTTTTTTACGGTTAAATGGATAATGCTCTTGCCCCCGACTTTTCCAATAGATATAGAATCTATGTTGATTTTGGATTTTCCCAAAATGAATGAAACGTCTGCAAGCTTTCCAACTTCATCATCTACAACTACAGTTATTTGTTTCATAATATACCACCCATATGGTAAAAAAGTATAACTGATATTATGTTGAAAAAGGATAAAAAGAGATGTATTGCGATAAAATCAAAAAAATGTAAAAAAAGATTACAAACAGATTTGGGGTTTTGGGCTGGAAAGTTGGGGTGATTTTAGGCAAATGCAGTTGCAAAAGGTGCAAGCGATCCAAGACAGAAACACCTAATTATACTTCATTCACCAGGGTTTTCGCCCAAAATTTTCCCTCTGCCTGTAAACTTTTTGTTTAATATGCATTTGTGAGTTCTAAAATCACATTAAGGTCAGTCAAATGATATTTGATTTGTCTTGTATTATTAGATGAGATTACTTGATACGATACAGTTGCGTTGTCGTGAGTTTTGCGAATTTCACTACCCACTATTTCAGATACGTTTGAAATTGAATAGTAGAATGGATAATTTCCAGGTTCCCACACGCCACCAAAAGAGATATACCCAGTATAAAGATGGCCTATATCGTTAATTTTTATAAGCACACTCTTTGAAGAATCGGCAGTTGCATATAGAGTAAACTCCTTAGGAAGATTGGTACCTGACTCAAGAACATTGACACTATGAGTGTCAAGAATTTCACCATTGGTATTTTTTATTGAAAAACTATAATTCAAAGTTTCGGTTGGATTGATATAGGTTACACCGATAAAACGTTGAGTGGGATTTGTGTTTGGAATTGATTCGTCTTTTGAAATCCTAATTGTTTTATTATTTTTGATCAAATCCAAAAATGCGTTTTGTCTATCAGATGAAAGATATATATTATTAATAGTGTAATCTGCAACATTTGAGCCTAAAGAATATTTGTAATATGAGTATTGGTTGTGGTTATCTTTGTATATAGCAAATGCTCGTTTTAGAATTGATTCGTTATTGATTATTACAATTAGCCTACTTCCGACTGGATTGTCACGTTCAGAACAACCTAAAGTTGAGAGATACAAAGCAGAAGCAAATACTAAAACTTTTACGCCAGTTGACATGGAAGAAAGAACTTTTTTGAATTTGCCTTTTTTTGTGTGTTTATCGTTATTATTTGAAACACTGTTTGAGGTACCGTTTTTATTATATGAACCGTTTACAGCTACAAATGTATCGTTGTTGAAATGTGGTGAAACGACAGTTTGATCTTGATTATTCTTAGTTGAAAATTGAAAAAATCTATAAAAAATATTTTTTGAATTTAATGGCTTAGAACCTGATGAATTGACATCTTGATTACTTTTAGAAGTACAGACTTGTTTTGTTTTCATATATACACCTCAACTTTGAACATGATAATACCGATTATAACACAATTAGGCTTAAACATGTTTATATATCTTTGCTAACAACAAAACAAGTTCAAACGAATAAAAGTTGACAAAAATTAGCTACTAATATAAAAAAAGTAAAAAAAATGGACTAGAAACTACATGTCCATATCTCCCATTCCGCCCATTCCACCTGGACCACCCGCTGGGGCAGGTTTTGGTCTTGATGAAATCATATCATCAATTCTCAGAATCATACGAGCAGCTTCAGATGCAGATGCAATTGCCTGTCTTTTTACTTTTGCTGGTTCCACTACACCATTCTTTGACATATCTGCGATTTTCGCAGCATATACATCAACACCCATTTGTACACCATCTGATTTTTGATGGGTTGAACGAAGCTCTACAAGCGCATCTATTGGATCCATACCGGCAGATTCTGCCAATGTTCTTGGGACTACTTCAAGCGCATCTGCAAAAGCATTTATCGCTAATTGCTCACGACCACCAACTTCATTGGCGTATTTTTTAAGACGTGTAGAAAGTTCCATTTCGGCCGCGCCACCACCAAATACATATTTGCCATCTTCAATTGCAGATGAAACTGCACCGATTGCGTCAACTACTGAACGCTCACCTTCTGCAACCACATGCTCTGTTGAAGCTCTAACAAACAAAGTTACAGATTTTGCATCTTTGCAATCTTCCACAAAGACCATTTTTTCCCCTGCAACTGTTTTTTCTTCAACTGAACCAGCTACACCAAGATCAGATGCCGACAAGTCATCAAGAGATGAAACAACTCGCGCACCAGTTGCACGCGCAAGTTTTTCCATGTCAGATTTTTTGACTCTGCGAACTGCCATTATCCCTTTCTTTGATAAAAAGTGCTGTGCAGTGTCATCAATTCCTTTTTGACAAAAGAGTACTTTTGCACCTGCGTTATCTATTTTCTCAACCATATTTTTGAGCATTTTTTCTTCTTGCTCTAAAAAGGCGGACATCTGGTCAGGAGACGTAATTTCAATTTTTGCATCTACTTCTGTTTTCTCAATTTCTAAAGCCGAATCCACAAGAGCAATTTTTGTATTCTTAAGAGATTTTGGCATTCCAGAATGAACAACTTCTTTATCAACAAGAACTCCCTGTATAAGATTGGTGTCCATTACTTCTCCACCTGCTTTTTTCTCAATTTTTATAAGGTCAGAATCTACGACGTATTTGTCTCCTTTTTTCTGAGCAACTTGAGTAACTGCCTTGACTACAAGTTTTGCTAAGTAATCTTTTGAATTACCAGTCCCAACAGATTTGGAACCCATTGAGACTTGTGCAATTTTCTCAAGTGTTGAAGTATCACTAAGAGTTATATTCATTGAGATTTCTCCAAGGTATTTTTCACACATTGAAGCGGCTTGCATATAACCACGAACTATAGTAGATGCGTGCAAATTTTGGTCAAGAAGTCTTGATGCTTCTTTGCACAAATCACCCATGAAAATTACTGCTGAAGTCGTTCCGTCACCAACCTCTTTGTCTTGGGTTTTTGCGATTTCAACCATAATTTTTGCGATTGGATGATCAACGTTCATCTCTTCAAGAATTGTTGCTCCGTCGTTAGTTATCACTATGTCTCCTAAATCGGATACAAGCATTTTGTCCATTCCTTTTGGACCCAGTGTTGTTCGGACTATACTTGCAACTGCATAACCAATCGCAATATTTGTCCGCTGAGCATCGCGCCCAACTATTCTCTGCGAACCTTCGGGCAGAGCACCGCTTTGTTGTCCTTCTAATCTTGCCATAGCAATTCACCTCAAAACATTAAACATGAAAAATGCTTTGCAATTCACAAAAATGTGCAAAACAAATATACGTAAATAAAATCTGACATATCACTTATCAACCATCAATTTTCAAATACAAGATCAATGACACCTCGTAAATCACAAAACTGATTTAAATGATGCTCAAATTAAATGGTACTTTAAAATCAATTAAAATTTTATAATACAACAGCTATAATGCACATACGTCTATATTACAATGTACTATACTACTATAATTAATGAATACATATACATCTATATGTACATATAATAGTTGCAAAAAAATAAAAAAATTATTGCATAGTGAGTTTTCCATTCTTCCCTATAGAAATCTGCATATTTCCCTTAAACTCAGTAATCCAACCATTTTCAATTGAGATTTTATCACCGACGTTTAACTTGTCAATATCATCTTCCCATAATGAAAGTTTTATTTCTCCTGAGTCGTCGCGCAATATTGCATCGGCAACACGAAGCTTTTTACCGTATTTTGTGACCACTTCACGTGGTTCTTCCTTAGCTATAACTTCCCCAGATACAGTAACGTTTGAAACTCCGGGACGAAGCTCTGAAATTTTAACATCTGCCATACATTAGCACCTCAAAAAACGCGCTAAGTAGAGATTGTAATACTAATATATTTAATACTATGGACAAAACACATCCAAAGAATTTGCAAAATGGAACTTTTATATTTAAATAAACACAAGAAGACCATATGGAAAAAATATCTAAGGTTTATACGACTATATTTGTTATTGCACTCTTTGTGTGTGGAGCATTTGCAAATGATGTATTCATCTATCAAGGTCAGTATCGTGGCTCTGCGGGGCGTGGAGATTTGCCATTTAATCTGAGCAACCCTACAGCATTGGTAATTGGAGATGACGGCATATTGTATGTCGGAGATTCAATGCTTGGAGCGGTTTATGGGATTAATCTAAGCACCGATAAAGTAGTGAAAATGATTGGAAAAACTGGAGGCGCAAGCTCATTTACAACAATAACAGACGTGCAATATGTGAACAAAAAAATATATGCATCAGACAGAAGTAGCAACAAAATATATGAGTATATAGAAGGTTCAGGATTATATGAAGTAGGTCCAGTATCTGGAATCGTTTTTGCCCCAACTGCATTTAAAATAGAGAATGAAACGATTTGGATTCTAAATAGCGAAAATGATAGAGTTATTCAATATGATATTCAACGAAAAGACGTTATAGCACAATATTTACAATCTGGAATAGGAACGGGTAGAATAAAAGGCGCACTTGATTTTGATATGGATGAAAAATACGTATACATTGCAGATACCCAAAATGATAGAATAGAGGTTTTTACTAAAGACATGAAATATTATGCAACAGTAGGCGCAGGTAAAGGTGGAGTTGCGATAACTCAACCAAAGTCAGTTGCAGTTGACGAACAGGGAAGAATTTTTGTAGCAGACTCCACAAGCAAGATCATAGTATTTGATATTAATTCAAATGTTCTTGCAACGTTTGGAGAAAAAGGTAATGGGACAAACCAGTTTAACAATCCAACAAAACTTAGATTTGCAGATAATCAGACACTTTATGTTGCAGATTCTTCAAATAAAAGAGTAATAGCATTTACATTTAATTGGAGTGCCGGAAAACAACAGATACTTGCACAAATTGACCAATCAAACAAAACAGTACAAGATTACAAAGAAAACATAATAGAGGTCATGAATAAATTAAGCGTTGAACATTTGACATTTAGTGCACAAAACGACATGAAAATTGCATATGAAATGTATGATAAAAATGAATTTGGAGAAGCAAAAAAATATGCACTAAAAGCAACACAAAGTATAAGTGATAGAACAAAAAATGATGAACAACTTTTAGACGTTAAACTAAAAGCAATGAATTCTAATATATCATTTGCACTTGAGTATTACCAGACAAAATTAAGTTTAGATGATGAAAAAAAACGTGCGGACTATTTGAGCATGCTTGATCAATCAAAAACATATGTTCAAGATAAACAATATTTACAAGCATCTGAAATTGCCATAAAAATAACAAAATGGCTTGAAGATATTGAGGCTAAATACAAAACAGAACAACAAAACCAAAATGAACAAAATCCGATAGTGATACCACAAAACAATGCAAACGAAAAACTGACTTTGATAAAAAATCAGGGTGCAAATCTTCAAATTCAACTTGAAAAATTGCAAACAAAAGCTAAAGAGTTTGAAGTAGTCGCAAGTTTTGAGACGATACAAACATTAATTCAGACTTCGGATAGCCTTGCACAGATGAATGCTTATGAAGAAGCACAAAACTCATTGAATAATGCGAAGAGCGCGATTGAAACAATAGAACAGACAGTAAACTCAAAAGAGCAAGAAGTTTTGAATGCAAGACTACATATTGAAGGAGTATATCAAAAACTTGAAGCCATAGGTATTTCAAAAGACTCTCAAAATGAATTTGCGTTACAAGTTGCACACGCTTATGAAATTAGTGCACAAAGTCCGCAAGAGGCAAAAGAGATTGCGACAAATGCACTTTTAGAAGCACAAACACAAAATCAAGGTCAGAGTGGGCTTGCAATAACAGTAGCAGCATTTTTTGGAGCGTTTGTGGCGGTCATACTTGTAGGTGCAATGGTTGCGTTTTATATAATGAAAAGAAATCCTAGAAATAAACAAAACGGTCTTGCGGACGTAAAAATAGAATTTGCAAAAAAAGATGAAGATAAAAATAGCAAAGATTTTAAGAGAAAATAATGTTGAAATTTTAAGAAGAAAAAACATGAATAAAAAATAGAAAAAATAATGCAGATTTGAATTAACCACGTTTGTGATTTGAAATGGGAATGAGCGATGAATATGCACAAAAAATCTCCAAGAGAATATCATTTGTGAATGCTATTAGAACTACATTATGGGTTTTTTGTATTTTTGCATCAATTGCAGGTATGGTAGCAGTTGCACTTGGAGCGATTGGAACGGTTTTTGCGATTGGAATAGGAGTAGACGCACTGGTTTTGCCACTTGATAATGCTCAAAGTATTCTTCTTCAAAGCGCCGAGACTATTGACATAATTAGAAGTGATGAAAGCTACTTAGAAGCAACTGCACACGTGAGTGAAGCGTTGATAGATATGTCTTTTTCTACAAATCAAATAGCTACAAATCTTTTACAGCTATCATCAAACCCACTAGCACAAATAAGTTTAGGCTCCTTTGGTGAAAGTGTTCAAAATATGAAAAATGCGACAGCAAAGATGCAGACAGCATCAGAATCAATAGATGCAGGTAATGCAAACA
Organism: Microcaldota archaeon; assembly: GCA_964532715.1. Lineage (GTDB taxonomy): Archaea > Micrarchaeota > Micrarchaeia > Anstonellales > Anstonellaceae > 1-14-0-10-45-29. Next base: position 10,312 of record CAZHIX010000025.1, read on the forward strand.
TAGAACAAGCATTCTTAGAATTAGAAACTGTTGGACAGTCACTAAAAAGTGGTGCAAAATCAATTAACAATCTTAAAAATACGATAAAAAATGTTGAGTTGATATTGCAGATTTGTGTGATTTTATTTGCATTATCACTTGAATTATTTTTTTCATCTATTTTGTTACTTGCATTTGCATACGGGATACCTACAAACATCCATAACAAGCATCAAGATGGAAACATGAGTGTGGAACAGAAAACCAGTGCCATAAAAGATGAAAAACTCCAAGAAAAAAATGCAGATAAAATAGGTATTGAAGATCAGCAAAAGAAGAAAAAACAACAAAAAGTCAAAAACGAGGATAAACCAACTTTTGAAAAACCAAAAGCTCAATTATTAGTAATGCCAAAAACAGATGAATAGTAATGCTCAAAAAAGATTATTTGATTAGCAAATTTAAATCTACAGACAAAAAAATAGGGCTAAATTAGATCGCTATTACCATCCATAGTTTTCTCCAGAAGAATAGCCAAAAGTATTCATTGCACTAAAGAAGTTATTGAATATTAAATCAGAACCATTAAGTAAAAGTCTTGCACCTATTTTCAATTTATCTCTCATAGTCATATTAGTCAAATCAGAAGGCAATATTTTTGCTATTTTGTTAAGTTGTTTTTCATTGTATGCATAGAAATGTTTTTTCCCCAATACAAGTTTGTTATAAGGTGGAAACTCTTTTTGCCATAAAGTTTGATATTTTAAAAGATTTTTTTCGCTATATGGATCCTCACATTGAAGTTTTGAACAATCTGCTAAAACAGTTGATGCGAGCTCTCCGGATTTTAGTGCAAGTTGAGTTCCACCCTCAAACATGGGAGAAGTAAAACCAGCTGCATCTCCTGCAAGCAAAAGCCCATCAGAATATGTTTTTGCAACTGGACCTGATTCAGGAATCATACCCCCAAATGGACGAACTATTCGTTTGTTCTCAAAGCCCAGTTTTGTTACAAATTGTTTGAGATTTTTGTGAATAGTTTTTGGATCTGTTGAAACAAGACCGACATTTGCACGACCATCTGATTTTGGCATCACCCAAAGATACCCACTTGGTGCAAGATTTGGCCATAGATAAAAATCAATAAACCCATCGGTAGGTATATCTTCCATTAAATATTGCACACCTGCAACCGTTTTGATTGGTTGATTATTGAGTTTTAATACATTATTTGAAAAACTCTGATAACCAGAAGTATCTATGACTGCTTTTGCACGTGCACCAAAACCAACACAGTTTAGATACCAAAGACCTGAATTTCGTACCATGGAAACAACACGGGAAGATGTTTTGAGAATTGCACCTTCGCTTTGTGCACGCACTGCCAAATACTGCTCAAAAATATCTTTATTTAGATCATACCCATCTTCTCTAAAAATACACGAAGAGTTATCAGGAAATATTATGCGAATTCCTTTTACTTTGAAGGCCAATGCTTCTTTTGGTACATTTAATTTTAATCTATTTATCGCAAATTGCGAAAGACCTTCTCCGCAATGAACTGGTTGACCTACCACCTTGTGCTCTTCAAATACTATGGTTTTAAGACCTGATTTTGAAGCCTTGTGTGCAGCAGAAAGACCGGCAGGACCTGCACCAATAATCGCAACATCATAAGGATGAGTATCGTAGACCAATTCTGCAGAATTTGATTCCATAAATAACCCTCACTGTATCAAGAGAAAACGATTGAAAAAATATTTAAAAAATAACAAACATTTATGACATCGTCTTCTATATATTTTCAAACGAAACGATATCATAAGTTTGTTAATACTTTAATTACTTGCGATAGCGCGTGCAATTGTAGGATACACTGATTTAGCAATAACAATTCACGAATAATGTGAATTATTTGCGATAGCTCATTGCATCACGAACGCGTGCTTGAGCAATGCTTAGTGCAGAATCACGCAAATTCAAATTATTTGCACCTTCAATAACTTTTGAAGTGTTTGTGGTTATCTTGTATTCAACCATCTTGAACATATCTTGTGGATTTCCACCGATGTATTCAACATATGATGAGATTACCCCACCTGCATTCGCCACAAAGTCTGGAACTACCATGATATTTCGTTTTGCAAGCTCAAGTTCATACTGCGGTTTTATTGGAAGATTAGCAGCTTCAACTACAAGTTTTGCTTTTACGTCTGATACGTTTTGCTCGTTGATTACATTAGGTCTTGCGCCAGGAATAAGAATATCCACATCAAGTTTGAACAAATCAGATGCGCTCATCTTTTTTGAGCCCTCGTAATTTGTTATAGAACCCGTTTGTTGTTTTGTTGTTAGTGCTTTTTGATAATCAAAACCGCTTTGCAAAAAAGCAGTTCCTTGAGAGTCGGATATTGCTACTACTTTCGCACCAAGCTCAGATATAAATTTGTGAGTAAAGGTGCCAACATTCCCATAACCTTCTATTGCAACACTAGCCCCACTTAGAGAAATATTTGAGTGTTCACATGCCACTTTAGTTGCTTGAACTACACCAAAACCAGTTGACCCTAATTCGTGAGGAAGACCACCCATACAAGATGGTTTTCCAGTGCATGCATTCTTATCATTTAATTCATCAGAAAACCAGCCCATTTCACGTTCAGTGATATTCATATCTGGACCGGATATGTAATGTTTTGGAATTAACGGAGCAAGAAGTCTGGCAAATGCACGAATTGTTTGTTCTTTGTTTATCTTTTTTGGATCGGCGCGAATTCCTGCTTTTGCACCCCCAAAGGGAATATCTGCAAGCGCATTTTTCCAAGTCATTGCACGCGCAAGTCCTGCTACTTCAGATACACTTATATCAGGTACAAGTCTCATACCACCTTTTCCAGGTCCGCGTGCAGTATTATCAACCACAACAACTCCATGAACTTTAGTCTTTGGATCATAAACTTCAAGTACTCGCTCAGGTCCCCATTCATCATCAAAACTGTGCATAAAAAATCACCTATTTAGAACAAAATTTGTGAATTTTTACACTCATTGAACAATTATAAAACCATTGTGCAAAACTCAAAATATTTTAGAAAAATCAGATTTGCCGAAGAGCACCCAGCCATAAATGGCTTTAGTACGCGATTTGCACAGTAGCAAATCGGACACATCCAACGACTGCGTCGTTGAATGTCTTGTGCTCATTTGAGCAAATGGATTGCCACTCACAAAGTGCCGATGGCACTTTGGAGCACCAGTGGCTTTTGAAAGCCACTGATTGAGATGACACCCGTACATCAACCGCCCACTCAAAGTGGGCATGTTTAGTCAGCTTGACAATAAAAAAACTATCCACCTCTGCAACGCTGAGTGGTGGGATCACAAGTAGAACCCGGGCAATCCGAGTTTGACCTGCAAAGAATATTTACACAACGATATGCAGTTTCTGATGCAGGATTGTTATCACATCTTTGATTCATTTTGCAATCAGCAGAAGTTTGACAAAATCCAGCTTTTGTTTCGCATTTATGTTCTTTGATATCGCATTCTTGCCAAGGCCCACATTCTGCATCACTTGAGCAATAACCTGGTCTTGATACACACCTATTTGCAGATATATCGCAGACTTGCCAAGATTCACAATTTCCAGATGAACCACATGCAGTATTTTTTGCCTCACAAACATGAGTTTTTGAATTACATAATTCCCATGAACGACAGTCAAGATCTGCATCACAATAACCAGGTGCGGTTCTACATCGTTTTAATTCTGGATCACAAAACTGAGATTTTACGCAATCTAAATCATTTGCACAAAAACCTTCACGAACTACACATATGTGAGAGGTCGTATTGCAATCCATATAAGCAGGACAATCAAGAGTAATGTCACACTTTCCGGGAAGTGGAACACATTTTTTAGTTTGCAAATTACATGATTGATGAGGTTCACAATCAAAATGATCATAACAAAGACCTGCTTTTGGTTTGCAGGTATGAGTCCTTATATCACAAGATTCAGTAAGTTGATTACAGTAATCATCTGAATCACAAAAACCTGCTTTTGACATACATATCGTATTTATAGAATCACAAACCTGCCAGCCTTCACAATCTGAATTTATACGACAACGAGTTTGTTCGAAAACACAATGATGAGTTTTTTGGTCGCAATGTTTAATTGAGTCATTACAATCCGAATCATAACCACACATACCTGATTTTAGAACACATTTGGAATTTGAGGTATCACAAGTTTGCCAAGTTCTACAATTAAGATCAGATGTGCAAGCATTAGATACACAACCAGAGATTAATACAAGACAACAGACCATACAAACAAGAGCAAATGATGACCACAGATTATTCATAAAAACCACATAAGTATTTAGATAATAGAATTTTTAAAATAGACTTCGTAATAGACTTGAAAAGACGTTAAAAAAAGTTGAAATTAACGAAATGGGCGATTATTGCGCCTTAGTTTCAATATGGGTTGTTTAAGACCTATTTTTGAAGATAGATCGTTTAGAGCCTGATCCACCTCGTTTGGATCAAGAGCCACACGCAAATCGGCTTCAATCAAAATTGCAGGATATGCATAATGTTCATTTGGCGAACACAGCGTGCATAGTAAATTTGCAATTTGAGAAAACGACTGTGAGTTTGACAAGAATTCTACACGCAAAGGACGGTCGTGTTTTACAGGTTTTATATAAAATGAAACAATGTTTGATGAAAAATCCCCTAAATCATTGAAGACTTGGTTTTTTTGTCCAGTATTAGAAGACCTAAAAGCGCATGTGCGTTCATTTTTTTCTAATAAATGATCAAGAAAAACAGTATCACTACAAGTTTTTAGTGGAGCTACATGCTCAGAAGAGTTATTTTGTTCACTGTATTGTGTGTTTTGTTTTAGAGAAGTTACAATTAAATCATAAAATTTTGATGAACGAGAGTCTTTTGTTATTCCAATAAGAGTGCAGTTTTTGCTAATACATACAGAATAGAGGTTTTTGTATACTTCAATCAGCTCGTCGTAAATAGGAGTTAATATAGAATCACTTGCAGGTTTATCATCCATAAGAGGCGCAATTGAACCATCAAGTAAAAGATAATTCGCTGAGAAGTTTTGCACGGAGTTTAGAGCACAAACAAGTTCTGATCTTAGACGAACAAGTGATATGAAACGCATTTTTTCAAATTGGCTTGAAAGCGAATTTGCACGAACTTCTAGTAGTGGATGCGTATTTGGAAAGTATTTCACAGATTTTAAGTTTGAGTTCTCATAGACAAAACAAGTTGCTACACTTCTATATAGTGCAACATCAAGACCATGCATTTCTTCACATGCAATAGAACCATCGACTGCACAAAAAGAACCATTAACTGCACATGGATTAATTTTTTGAATTATTGACTCTTCCAAAAAATCTTTATTTTTTATCTGAGAATTTCTTATTTTGTTTGCAAACGATTGTAATTTAGACTGATTTTCAATCCAGCAACGTGCCACATCCAAAATTGAATTGTTAATATTGTTTGAACTTGGCAAAAAACCACCATTAACATAGAATAATAGGGGATAGAATAGAGAATATAGCGGGGTACACATCAGGAAGTATAACAAAAAATATAGACAACAAGCACATAATTCAAGTATTACCTACAAGTATTTAAGAGTCTGAGTTTAGATATTTGATATGGTGTCTGTTTCTAATCAAGAAGATATAAAACAAGTAATTGTAGTACGAAGCGATTTGAGTATGGGAAAAGGCAAAATGTGCGCGCAAGTAGGACATGCGTGTATTGATGCATACATTAAATCAAATTCAAAGGATAGAAAGATATGTGATGAGTGGATACGCCAAGGCATGCAAAAAGTTGTTCTAAAAGTATTGAGTGAAAAGGAGCTTGTAGAAATATTTCAGATGGCAAAACAACAAAAGTTACCTTCATCTTTGATAATTGATGCAGGAAGAACACAAATAGAACCAGGATCAAAAACCTGCGTAGGGATAGGACCTGCATATGCAAAAGAAATAGATAAAATAACTGCAAATTTAAGTTTAATGTAAAACTGTGGTTTTGTGCAAAAACGAAATAACAAACAAATTATAATAATAAGTAAAGAAAATGCAAAAAAGTTTGGACTGTTTAAGAAAAAGAAATTATATGAGAATAACATGAAAATAGCCAAAACGAATGGAATTGAATGTATAGCACACATAAAATACGATAGAAGAGGATATTTTTTTGTACCTAAAGAAAGTGTTCCCATTCAAGAGTATGAAAAACAAGTAAACTTTCTTAGAATGACAGATGAATACAAAAGTTTGCTTGAAATTGTTGAATTGGGAGGTTGCGCCATTAGCACATATATGCCATATACTCAACAGTATTCTCAAGACTATTAAAAACTTAAAATCACAAACATTTTTATTGCATACACGAGTGCTAAATCCATGAATTGCTGGGATATGGATTTGCGATTTTTAAGAGAATGGTGGATTGCAAATGGCAGAGGCGGATGGGCATCGTCCACTATAAGTGGAGCGAATTTGAGAAAGTATCACGGCTTGTTATTTGCATGTAATGAAAGTTTTGAAAAACGTTATTTGCTTTTATCAAAACTTGAAGATTTTGCAATAGCACAAAAAGGTAGAGTCGCGCTTAGCACTAATTTTTATCCAGATACCATTTACCCAAAAGGATTTGAGAATATAAATCAATTTTCTTTTGATGGAGTAGTTGCAAGGTGGATGTATGAATTTGATTCTCAAAGAGTATCAAAAGAGATATGGTGTAATCCAAACACTAATTGCACATGTGTAAGATACACACTTCTGAGTGGAGCAGGTATTGGAATTGAAGTAAGCCCATTAGTAAATTCAAGAAATGCACATAGTATAGGACTTGACAATAATGTTGAGAAAGACATACGTTTAGCACAAAGAGCGATTTATTTTTCACACCCATTTGATTGGAAAATAGAAGCAGATAGAGGAATTTTTATACAAAAAAAAGACATTTACAAAAATCTTACATACCCACAAGAGATACAAAGAAAAGAGATACATTTTGAGGATATGTTTTGTCCGGGTAAATTTAGTGCTTATATAAGTGAGGGAAAAAGTGTGACGTTTGTGTGTGGACAAAACGTTGAGAAGATTTGTGAACCTGAGATATTGAGCAAAAATATGGAGTCAAAAATTAGAAGATTTGATAGAAAAAATAAAATTAACAAAACATTTTTGAGTAAAATGCATTCACTTGTTCGCACGTGTGATTCATTTTTAGTAAAACAAAACAAAGAACATGCGATTATTGCAGGATATCCTTATTTTGGAGAATGGGGACGAGATACTATGATTAGTATACCGGGGATTTTAGGTTGCACATCAAACATAACTGTGGCAAAGAAAATATTTGAGAGATGGACGAATTATATAAATGATGGCTTAATGCCAAATTTAATAGCTGAAAAACAAGGAGTATATCAATGCGCAGATGCTTCACTTTGGTTTACATGGGCAGTTTGTGAAATTGAAAAAATAAAAAAAATTGATAAAAACGAGCAACAAAAATATTATGATGCGTTTAAGCAGATTGCAGATGCGTATATATACGGAAATGAGTTTGTTCAAATGGATTTAGAAGATGGACTTTTGATTCTAAAAAAACCAAGACTCACGTGGATGGATGCACAAAATGAATTTGGTGCAATCACACCAAGAGAATCAAAAAGAATTGAGATAAACGCACTTTGGTGTAATTTGCTTTTTAAACTTGTAAAAATGGGAGGAGAACTTGGAGTAGATATGCAAGAGTATGAATATTTTTACCATATGGCATCAACAGCTATGAAAAAGTTTTATTCACATAAACATGAATATCTTATGGATGGAATAGAACCAGAAGATTTGGCACTTAGACCAAATCAGCTTTGGGCTATTGCACTAAGAGAGATATGCAAAATTGAAAAAGAAGATGCATACAAATCGCTTATGAAAGTAAAGGATAAACTATGGGTTGCTGGATATGGATTAAGAACACTTTCACAAGATGACAAAAACTATATAGGAGAGTATAGTGGCGATATGAAAAAACGAGATAACGCTTAT
>CAZHIX010000026.1:0-15530 GCA_964532715.1 Microcaldota archaeon
AAATTCATCCACGCGCTAAAGCGCATGGATTTCTTTCAAGCAAAGGCACATTAAACCAATTGACTTGCTATTTACGAGATTACTGCGGATTTTGCTCTTTTTGTTTTTTGTTCTTTTTGTCCATGGGAATTTCACCTCCCTTTTTGACAAATTTCACCCATTTGGGCCCATTAAACGGATGAGTATGAAAGCATAGCAAATGCGACATCTGATACGACATCTATCAACAAAACTAAACTATGAAACCTAGAATCAAATCATTACTCAACGGCCTTTTTGAAAAACCACCAGCTTGTTTGACAAAGTAGGTAGGTGTAAGAAATTTTTTAAATGATGAACATTATCAGACGGAAAGCTACGTCTTAAAAAAAACGATTATTAATGAACACCGTAAAGGACTATAGAAAATGGATTTGGATGTTTGTTGGAGGATAAACTGGGGATTGAATATAAATAAAACAAAAATAATCAAGTTATGACTAAATCGTTTGAGTTAATTGGGGTTGAAAAAGAATACGGTGGCGAAGTTTCATATCTTGCACTCAAAGGAATTGATATACTGATAAATAACGGAGGGTTTGTTTCAATTATCGGCCCATCTGGTTCTGGAAAAAGCACATTGTTGCATATACTTGGATGTCTTGACAAACCTACAAAGGGTAGAATGCTTATTGATAGTCAGGAAGTTTCAAGACTTAATGATGATCAGCTTTCAAAAATACGACTTGAAAAAATCGGATTTATTTTTCAAGCATTTAATCTTGCACCTACTATGAGTGTTTTCAAAAATGTGGAATTACCATTGATAATCGCTGAAGAAGATAAAAAACAAAGAGAAAAAATTGTTAAAAAAAGTCTTGAGTTTGTCGGACTTTTAGATAAAATGCAAAATTTACCCTCACAACTTTCAGGTGGACAGAAACAAAGAGTTGCCGTTGCTAGGGCACTGGTGAATTCACCCCCAATAATTTTAGCAGATGAACCTACCGGCAACCTTGATTCTGTTTCAAGTAAAGCGATAATAGAAATGATACAGAATTTGTCAAAAAAAGAAGGGAAAACGGTTGTGATAGTTACTCATGATTATGAAATTGCAAAAAAAGCAGATAGAATAATCACGATACGTGATGGTATTATTGATAAAAAGAGGGTTTGATATGGATATAAAATATTTGATTATTTTGACAGTTTTGCTTCCGACATTTGTGTCTGCGGGAGCGATACTAAGTATAGAAGACGTTGCATCTACACCAGAAGATGTTTATGCGGGTGCTTTTGGTTATATTACATTTGGAGTGAAAAATACAGGGACTGCAATTGCTGAATCAGTAAATATTTATTACACGCTTGATGGGGTAAGTAATCAACTTGCAATTGGAGATATTGCAAAAGAATCGTCTGCACAAGTCTCAGTTCCATTTAGAGTTTCAAATAATTCTGCAGGTACACTTCAAGTTCAGACAATTTATGTTTATTATCAAGACGAAGATTCTAGCACTATTAAAAAAACATCATTATCATACCCAATAACAGTAGGGAACTTAAATCCATTTAGAATAAGCACAGTTGACGAATCTATAACTGCAACTGCTGGGGAAAAAATTACAATAAAAGTAAAGATTGAATGTAATGAAAATAATTTGAATAATGTTAATATAAAAACAGCTAATGATTCGGATTTTTCAATAGTTGGAAGTAATGGGATAGGCGTAGGAAATCTTGTAAATGGTCAAACAAAGGATACTGAGCTTCAATTTATATCAGATTCTAATATCAGCCCTGGAAAATACAATATACCTATAGTGGTTGAATATCAAAATTCTTTGAGCCAATTATATCAAGAGGAGTTGAATGTTGGGCCGATAAATATAGTTTCTGCATCTCAGCAATTTAGAGTAAGTTTAACTCCAAAAAATACTGCAGAGGTCGGAGATGAAGTAGAATTTGAACTTTCAGTTGAAAATTCTGCAAGCGAACCATCTACAGTCACGCTTACAATTGGTAGTACAGATCAGTTTACACCAATAGGAGTTCAGACTATTTACTTTGATAAAATTCAACCTGAACAAACACAAAAACAGACCATTAGTATTGGAATTGCTCCAAGTATATCATCAGGATATTATTCTTTACCAATTAGTTTGTTAAGTGAATCTGGACAAAGCACAGAGTACCAAGTTGGAATTTCGGTTCACGCAACTGCTCAGCTCAAGATTACAACAGATTCTTCAAGTACTACAAGAAGAATACAGATTGCAAATACAGGGAATACGAATATAAGAAGTTTATATGTAAAAATGAAAGATTCATCTGCAAAAACATTAAGTGAGACACTTGTTGGAACTTTAGATGTGGATGATTTTGATTATGTGGATATTGATAGTGGTGCAACTACAGTTGAACTAAGCTTCAAAGATAATAACAACAAAGAGCATACAATCACAAATAAAATAGAAACGACTAGTTTTGCGTTTGGATTTGGTTCAGATACTGAATCTGACACTAACACCAATGCTACAAGTCAGATGCAGAATATGAGAGGTGGACCTGCAGGTAGTTTAAGCAGTCTTACAAATGTCGGTAGAGGAACAGATTGGTTTGGACTTGTACTATATGCAGTAGGGGGTATAATGATTGTAGTTATTGCATATTTTGCATATAAAAAGTATTACAAGAAGGTGGCTAAAAAATGAAGAACAATGAGATTTTAGCACTTGCACTTAATTCAGTAAGACATAGAAATTTGCGTTCATGGCTTGCTATACTTGGAATAGTCATAGGTGTTGCGTCAGTAGTAATATTCATTTCCATCAGTATGGGGATGAACGCTCAAGTAGAGGAGAATCTAGGAGGTCTTGGAGGGAATTTGATATCTATAAGTGCAGGAGGTGCAAGAGCAGGTTCAATGTTTTCGTTTGGAGGAGGAGGCCCACCGGGTGGTGGGGCAGGAGTCATGGCTCAAAGTTCAGATACAAGTGAGCTCACGTTTAGACAGGCGGAAGAATTATGGGACGTTGAGGGGGTTCTGGCGGTGGATGCAAGGCTCTCAGAGAGAGTAGATGTGACATACAAGGACAAACAATCAAGCATGACAGTAGTTGGAACGGATCCGGAAGTATTTGAACAGACAATCGGCACTGAGCTTGAAAGCGGGCGCATGCTTGAACCCGGAGACCGGGGAGCAGTTGTGCTTGGCAATTTCGTGCAGGAAAGAGTATTTGATGGAGAAGATATGCTTGGAAGACAGATAAAAATAGATGGAAAACAATTCAAGGTCGTGGGGATTCTTGAGTCTGCAGGTATGTCGGTAACAAATCCGGACAATAGTTTATTCATTTCCATAGATGCGGCAAAAGACTTATTTAATGAGAAGAAAGTTGTAAGTTCCGTGGTTGTTGCGGCTAATGAGAGTTATGAGCCACGGGATGTTGCGGACTCGATTGAAGTTGAATTGAGAGATATAAGGAGGGTTTCTGAAAAAGATCAGGACTTTACAGTTACTACTGCAAGCTCAATTACAAGTACAGTTTCTAGCATAACAGATACGCTTGGAATGTTTTTAGTAGGGATTGCATCTATCTCACTCATAGTAGGTGGAGTTGGAGTTGCAAATGCAATGTTTACAAGTGTTTTAGAACAGACCAGATATATTGGAGTTTTGAAATCGCTTGGTACAAAAAATAATGAAGTGATAAAATTATTTCTTTTTGAGTCAGTGATTATTGGTTTTGCAGGGGGGATGATTGGGATTGTTCTTAGTTTATTTGCGTCCCAAATAATCGTAATGCTTGGTTTACCAAGTAAGATGACGGTTGAGGTGATATTACTTGCTACTGGGTTTTCAATCGTAATTGGTGCGATATCTGGATTTTTTCCAGCAAGACAAGCATCGAAAGTTTTGCCAGTTGAAAGTTTGAGGTATGAGTAGTGAGGAGATAAAATGAGAATAACGGTTGTAATTTCAATATTTGTATTTTTGCTTATTATGATGTTGGGATGCATTAGAATTTGGCAGATTATTAATGGAGAGTAGAATATGAATGGTTAAATTGTTTGAATGAAAAATTAGGAGATAGACTTAGATTAATTTAGAGGTGGTAAATATGATAGAAAACAAAGTTTTAGTTGGGATAGTGTTTATTGCATTGATTGGAAGCACATTTGCATTTTTTGAGCAAAGGACGAATAATAAAAAGGATGTACCTGAGCAAATTCGATTTGAAATGATGCATGCGCTACAGGCTGGAGATTATAGTACTGCTAAGAGTTTGCAAATAGAATATGCAATTGGCCCACACTGGCTTGCAATTGCAGACGATGAACTTATAGAATTGAAATCTGAGATGTATAAGATGATTGAACAAAAAGATTATGAAACTGTAGCTAAATTGAAAGAGCAAATACAGCAAAAAATGCAGACGATTGCAAAGGAAAATGGATTTGAGAACAGAACGAATGGACAGATGAAAAAAAACGATAGCCCAAATAATGAATTTGCGATAAGAGAGGGTAGGATTAAGAGTCAATGTGAGAATGAAAATTGTACGCTTGGGACGAATAAAAGAATGTTTAGACATTTGAGAGTAGATGTAGAATAAACATTCAACCATTTTTTTTATTTTTTAAATATATGTGCAGTAAGCTGGTTTAATGGATGCAAAAACGAGAGTTGTGTTCTGGCTTTTGAACGCTACAAAAGGTGGGCCCACACGAATTAGACTTTTGACTAAATTGAGAGCTAAGCCCATGAATATTCGTCAACTTGCAATAAGTGCATCTGTAGATTACAAAACAGCTCAAACACACGTAGAGCTACTTGTGAAAAATGGTATTTTAGACGCAATGGGGAAGGGTTATGGTTCTATGTATTTTATTTCTTCAGAATATGAACAAAACCAGATGCTTAATGAATTGATAAATGGAGGTAATGTAAATGCAAAAAAGAAGCGAGGATGTGTCTAAAATGCAGACTCAAAAGATCTTGAATAATAAAAATAATGGGTATGCAATAAAGGCTACCGTCGGTACGTTAGCAATATTTGTTTTTGGAATATTGGTGTTCTTTGCTGCAGACTTGATATTCCCGTTTAGAAAAGGACCGATGATGATGCCGATTATACAGAATTTATTTTTGCTTGTGACCTTATTATCTACAGTTGCACTTGGATTTAGCTTGTACCTTATTTACACTTATCTCAAGAATTATCTTGAAGTAAAAAATGAGCTCATGCTCGGTTTGCTTTTAGCAGTTTGTGCGTTTATGATGTTTGCAATATCTACAAACCCAATAATGCAACATGCGTTTGGACAAAGCGGAGTGTTCTCAGTCATCGCATTGGTGTTTGCATGCGTGGCACTTGGGGCACTTGTTTGGATTTCTGCCAAATGAGAAGCTTTTTATTTTATTATTTACCCTATCTAATCCTTGCACATGCACGCAAACTGAATTTTTGCACTTTTTGTTGTGCAATATAAAAACGGCTTTTGAAGCGTCTGTCGTTCAACCTGGTTAGGACTCTAGCCTTCCAAGCTAGTAATGCGGGTTCAAATCCCGCCGGACGCACTCACTATCGTTCGTGCGCCAGCTAAAATCGCTTTGGGCGATTTTGGCTCCCCAGTCGCTAATGCGCCTGAGGATCCCGCCGGACGCATCTTCACTTGCACTTTTATGCACCGGCTTAAAATTTTTTCAAAATTTTGGCTCCCCGGCCTGCTTTGGCAGTCTGATGGTCCCTCCGGATGCAAACTTATTTTATTTTCTGAAATATGCTACAAATAGATCAGATAAGAATTTGCATAAGATAAGCACTATAATTGGATATGAACTTTCATAGCTCAAGTTCAAAACCAAATATGCATTGAGACCCGCAGACAACATAAAAATAAAGAACCATAATAAAAATGGAAGTATAGAACTTAAGATTTGCATCTTGGAGATGTCAAGAGCTTTTTGTATAGAATCTGTTTTTGAAACAAAAGAAAACTGATTGATTGCTTGATTAATATAATACAACACAAGCATCTGAATAGCCAGATTTGAAAAAAACTCGGATAGATTTAGATTGGGAAGAATTAGAAAAAGCAAAATAAAACAACCAAAGACTATGAAGAGACCCAAAAGAAAAACTGCAAAACCGTTTTGTTCTTCGTATGGTGGAGATAGAAGTTTGCTTGGCCGTATATATCCTTTATGAAGAAAACCGATAAACAAAAAAAAACTGTTCCAAAAGACATTGAAGATAAAAAGAAGTATTATAGTATTAATATTTTGTTCAGATATACCGCAAACAAAAAGGATGTTTAGAATGATAGTTTGAACAAATGGGACCGCGACATTTTTAGAATCCATTATGTTTAAATCCAAGTTTAAGTTTATAACTATTAGTTATAACACTCGCTTAGATAGGACTCGCCACCCAATGCACATTATTTTCATTCTCTAATTTATTTTTGCGATTATTACTACGTAATTCTTACCATATTTTTTCGCACATTTTGGACATGTGGTGTACCACACATACATTTTTTCTATTTTGATTTTTTTAGAGTACATGTTTAAATAGAAAAAATATCAAAAAATAAAAACATCTTCTATCTTGGATTTGAGAGCTTTTGCAACATCATGCGCGAGTTTTAGAGAGGGATTGTATTTCCCCTGCTCTAAAAAAACTATGGTTTCACGCCTAACTTTTACTATGCGCGCAAGTTCATCTTGAGTTAAATCATGTCTTGCTCTAAGTTCTTTCATACGTGTTTTCATTCAGCTTCGCCTTTTGAGAGCAAATAACGCTTTATCAGCGAATTTGAAATTAACATTGAAAACATTAAAACCCCCCCGAATTGCATAGTAGATAAAACCATAAAACCACTATAATCAAACCAGAGTAACAGAGAGATAAGCACGTAGTTAAACCACCACGAATAAGCTACAGATTTATTACTTAGTGCACGAGTTCGCTCATCATTAATTACGTCTGTGTTTCGTCTTTTTAATACAGTCCAAAAAATTATTATACCTATAATTAACCACATGAACAATAATGGAGTTACATCTTGACCTTGATTAAACACTACTATTAAAACAGCAGTGATACATGCAATTGCAACTGTGAAAAGTACTTGTTTTATCTTCTCACCTTTTAGCATAAACGATAATGAAAATAGTGCAAACACAGATAATCCAAATGCAAGACGAGCATCAATAAATGCAGAAAACAAAATTAGTATAGATGCTATTAGAAGTAGATCATAACGCTCACGCACACAAGTTACATGCGAATTAGAGGTAGAAGCAGAATTTTGTGATTCCTGCTCATTTTTTTTCTTAACCAGATTTTTTTTCATATTCTCACCAGTTATATTTATACAACAAAATGTTATATATTTCAATCATTATGTTATAAATACATAACATAGGTTAATAAAGTAGTATGAAGCTACATCGTAGATTAAATGTTAAAAAAATACTGAAAAATTAGTTTTTAACCAATCTGACAATCACAGTTTTATTTCTTTAGACGCTATTTTCTGAATTACAGATGGATATGCTAAATGCTCATACCGTAATATTTTTTGAGATACTTCATCTGCATTTTTGCACTCAGATATATCCACTTTTTTTTGATATAAGATTTTGCCACCGTCAAGAGTTGAGTCAACAAGATGAATTGTAAGCCCAGATACTTTTTCTTTTGCATCAAATGCTTGTTTTTGAGCATCAAGACCTCTATATTTTGGAAGTAAAGAAGGATGAATATTGATAATTTTGAAATTATTAAGAATTTTTGATGAGTGAATTACGCGCATATAACCTGCTAAAACTACTAAATCCGCAGAATAATGTAAAAGTTTTTCATAAATATAATTTTCAAATTCAGAGATTGATAAAAAATCTTTACGATTTATCAAATACGAAGGTATTGAATGCTCTTTAGCAATTTTTAGTACAGGGGCATTTGTATTATCACAAATAAGAGCAAGCACGTTTGCATCACATTTTTTTGACTTTATGGCATTTAAAATTGCCAAAAAGTTTGAGCCCCTCCCAGATGCAAGAACTACAAGAGATAAAACCATATCTAGATGAGTATGCCAAAAAAGATAAAGCTTGATGTGAGGTTTAACACTATATACTTTCTAAATGATTGATAATTCAAAAAAACAACATCTGAGATAGATTGGCAACCCATAAAATCACTAATCGATTGATAATTCAAAAAAATATTTGACGTAGAATGACAACCTATTTGAGCTTACCAATAAGCTGTTAGCTTAATAATCGTCCCATTTTTGCAATGTGAATGTGAATTTTGTCCCCTTTGAAAGTTCACTTTGCACAGTTATATTTTCACCAAGCATATCTAATAAATCTTTTACAAAGACTAGGCCAAGCCCAGTATTTTTTTGAGAACGCATTTTTTCATCAAGAGTTTCGCTACCGATATGTTTTGCGTGATTGCTAAATATCAATTTTTGATCAGATTCGCTTATTCCTACACCTTCATCTTCAATACAAACAAGAATCTTCTCAGATTGAGAGTTGGCAGTTATCTTAACAGATTTAAAGTCTGGAGTAAACTTTATTGCATTGGATAAAAGATTTCGAATTATTGTTGAGAGCATCATTGAATCAGTATTTACATACAATAGAGGCGAAACACGACAGTCAATTGATACATTTTTAGTCATAGATAATGGGCACATGGCATCCGCTTCATTCATCGCAATTACACCTAAGTTTACTTTTTCATATTTCATATTGCCAGACATATTTATTTGAAGAAGAGACTTATTCAAAAGATTTTTTAGATGGTCTGATGAGACACATAAAGCTTTTGAAAAAGAACCTAGAGTAGAAATGTCCTCATTTAGTTGATCTAAAATGAGTTGTCTATTTGGAGTATTTTTATCAAAAAGTATTTGCAAGTTTGTTAATATATCACTCACACTTACATCAAATAGTTTTGAGAGCATAATTGCAGGATTTAGATAGTTATTACTATCGTGAACAAGTATTGAAAACATTTTTTCAAACATATCCCAAGTGGATTTGAGCTTTTTGTTCAGAGATTCCAAATCAGAGTAAGTATTTTCATATTTAGTTATATCCCGAATATACGCAAAAAGACGATTTGAATTTGGTGAAGATGGAACTATATCTAATTCAAAGTGTAAAAGTTCATGATTTAAGTTCAGTGAATATTTGATTGTTGATTTTTTGGATGTTTGCAAAGACCAGTGAACAGATGCAAGTATTTTGTCGCAAACGTCCTTTGGAAGAAGCTCGCATAAACCTTTTGATAGATAATTAGTTGTGAGCAATTTTGAATCGTCCCCACCAACAAAGCGCATGATTTTGCCATCTTGATCTATTTCAAATATTAGGCCCGGATAATTTTGAAGAATCAGCTTATTTGCATTTGAATAAACAGATTCACACAATTTATTGAAAAGTGCACAAAAAACATTTTCGCTACCAAAAGTGATATTGGATAGAGAAATATTATAGTTGGAAATGGATTGAGCGTGTTGTATTGAGATAGTTGAGGGGAGTATGAATAAAGTAGATGAATCAAATGAACTTATACCTATATTTGCAAACAAATTATCTGATTGATTGAGGTTTAATATTGAAATGGCAGATTTGTTAGAATATAACACTTTTCCATCTTCACTAAATATAGCCATAGGCTCCTTAAAATTTTCAAAAGTTTTAGTTATAGCTTTTTTCTCATAGAAAAGTTTATGCTTATTAAAAATATTTTTTAATGAACGCGATAGACGGCCAGAATCATTAAAATGAGAAGATTGAGCCTGAGGTTTTGAATCATCTATTTGTTTTGCCATTAGAAATCACATTTGATGATAGAAGATAAGCGGACAATAGACCGGTTGGAAGATTACAATTATCGGTAGGTAATTAAAAAATTATTTCTTTGAACACACGATTACACGACGCTCAGAAACTACGTGCGTTAATGCGACATCGTGAGATTCTACAGGTAAATTTTCATTAGAGATTGTATCATCATATGCAAGACCTATAGTTTCACATTTTGTTGAAGGCAAATATCGATCATAAAATCCAAGACCATACCCAAGCCTATACCCGTGAGCATCAAATGCTACACCCGGAACAAGAATGAGATTTATTTCTTCAGGTTTGCAAACTGTGCAACTGGACTTTGGTTCTAAAAGACCAAAACAGGAGGGCTCTAAGTCATCAAGTGAAGTTATGTAGTGTGCACTTATTTTTTTTGCCTCAGTATCAGTTCTTGGTAGAGCAACTTTTTTATTTGAATTTAGAAGTTCTAGGATTATGTTTTTAGTTGGAACTTCAGAACCTCGTGCAAAATAGCACAAAATAGTTTTTGCTCTAATAAAACAAGGCAATGTTCTCAAATTGGAGAATATTTTTTGTTTGTCTTCATATCGCAATCTTGCATGGGCTTTTGCACGAAATTCTCCAAATTTTTTTCTAAGCTCTTCTTTATCCATGAATATATATGGGAGTCAATGTTTATATCCATAATTACCAAATTTAACTATCAGATTGTGTTTTATCCCTGCATACTTTTTTGAAAAACAACAAAGCTTGCACAAATCCGCAAATTGAATTTGCCTAAATTTTGCGTTTAATTGCACAGCAAACAGTTTAGCCCATTATTTTTGGACTAGATTCGCCAAATAACTCTTGTAGAAGATATATCGAACCACATATAAGTAATTTGGAATCATTGTTAGTTATTTTTTTTGCGTGCTTAAACGCAACATGCGCAGACTCAAAATAAAAAGTATTCACAAAATCCAAAGACTTTGCACATTTTTCAAGTTCAGACGCACTTTGAGCTCTTTTGAATGGCAAAGAACAAAAAATTACATTCTTGAAATATTTGCTTAAAAGTTCAATCTCACTGCAATAGGGTTTATCTTTCATTGCACAGAACAAAACAGTGTCTTTGTTTTTTCTAAATTCAGTCTTTAACATTTGTTCTATTTCATAAAATGCACCTAAATTGTGAGCGCAGTCAATTATTATTTTTGGATTCTTGCTCACTGTTTGCCAACGTCCATCAAGGGAAGTTTTTTCAAGACCAGAAATTATAGTTTTAGCATCTACCCCAAGAAGATGCGAAGCAAAAGATGCGCACGCGCAATTTTTTGCTTGATAAATGGCAGAAGAATTTATTTTAGCAACTGCATCTTGTAAAAATGAGAATTTTATATTAAACGAATTTTCGTCTTTTGATATTATAGAGTATTTATCACAAATGCAATAGAATTGCGCACCTTTATCATATGCTAATTTTTCTAAAGCTTTGAAATCTTGTTTATTATTGCATCCACAAACCACAGGTTTATTTTTTCTCATTATTCCGGCTTTTTCATATGCAATTTTTTCAATAGTATTTCCAAGATGCAAAGTATGCTCAAGAGACACGTTTGTAATTATTGCGATTTTCGGATCACAGATATTAGTCGCATCAAGTCTGCCACCCATGCCTATTTCAAGAACAGCCCAATCACATTTTTTTTGAGAAAAATATACAAATGCCATTGCAGTTATTAGTTCAAAAAAAGTTGGTTTTTCACTAAGGATTTTTGTCTTTTCATATACAAGTGAAAAAACAGATGCAAAATCTTTTTTTGATATTGGAGTTGAATTCAATTGAATTCGCTCACGAAATGAAAATATATGAGGAGATATAAACGAACCGGTGCATAGACCATTTGTTTGCAATATTTTAGATAAAAAATTTGTGGTTGAACCCTTTCCATTTGTACCACTAATTAATACTGAACTAAAATTTTTCTGAGGATTATTAAAACCACTAAGAAGAGCACGTATGCGTTCAAGACCTGGCTTTGAACCAAATTTTGAAATTTGATTGAGTATCTTTATTGCTTGAGAATATGAATATGAGGGCATTTAATCCCCTTTTTGTAATTTGTAAGCTATTAGTGTATTTGCAATAAGAGATGCGACAGTCATTGGGCCTACACCACCTGGGACTGGAGTAATGTAAGATGCGATTTTTTTTATTTGATCGAAATCTACATCCCCACAAACAGGACCATCTTGAGGGCGATTCATACCGATGTCTATCACTACTGCTCCAGATTTCACCATGCCTTTTTTGATTAAAGAACATTTTCCAACTGCACCGAAGATGAAATCTGCGAGTTTGCAAATCTGGGCTAAGTTCTTGGTTTTAGAATGCGCAATTTGCACAGTAGCATCTTTATTTAAAAGAAGCATTGAAAGGGGTTTTCCGACGATATTTGAACGACCTATAACTATACAGTTTTTAGATGCAACATCTAATTTGTAATCAGATAATAATCTCATAACACCGGCAGGAGTAGCGGCAATTATAAGCGGATCACCCATGAATAGACGCCCCATGTTGTAAGGACCAAAACCATCTACATCTTTTAGAGGATTTATCTTTTCTTGCAATTTTAACACATCTAAGTGTGAGGGAATAGGTACTTGGACTAATATTGCATGAACGTTTTTGTCTTTATTTAATTCATCTATTTTTTTTGATATGATATCTTGAGTTGAATTTTTATCAAATTCAAATGTAAGTGAGTTTATTCCAACAGATTTGCATGCTTTTCGTTTTTTCTCAAGATAAATTGCAGATGCAGGATCGTCACCTACACGTATAAGTGCAAGTGTTGGAGTTATGCCAAGAGAAGATATTTCTGACTTTGATTCTTCAAGCCAAATAGTTGAAGATTTTTTTCCATCAAGTAAAATTGCAGACATAAAAAGCACCAGTTTTATTTAATTTACAAGATTTGGATAAATTTCAAAATCACTTGTAAGTTTTTTCACATCGGTTTTTATTTTGGCTCTAAGAGATGAATCAGAGTGATTTTTTAGAACAGTAGTTATGAGCTGAGCAATTTCAAGCATTTGCTCCTCTTTCATACCACGAGTGGTTATTGCAGGAGTTCCGATTCTAATCCCAGAAGTGATAAACGGACTTTGAGGATCATTTGGAATTGTATTTTTGTTGGTGGTTATGCCTGCTTCGTCCAATGCGATTTGAGCCTCTTTTCCAGTTATGCCAAAACTGCGAACATCTATTACCATGAGATGATTATCAGTTCCGCCAGTTATAATATTGCAACCTAAATCACAAAGTGCACTTGCAAGTGATTTGGCATTCTTTACGATTTGTGATGCGTATTTTCTAAAGGATGGTTGCATTGCTTCATGAAAACAGATTGCACGCGCCATAATCATATTTTCAAGTGGACCGCCTTGAAGACCGGGGAATACTGCTTTGTCCACTTGCTTTGAGAATTCATCTTTGCACAAAATCATTGCGCCCCTAGGACCCCTAAGTGTTTTGTGAGTAGTGGTTGAAACGACATGTGCATGAGCAACTGGATCAGGATGAACTCCACCTGCAATCAATCCAGCAATATGAGCCATATCTACATGAAGATAAGCACCACATGAATCAGCTATTTTTCTAAAACGAGCAAAATCTATAGTGCGAGAATAAGCAGTATAACCCGCAATTATTAATTTTGGTTTTTTTTCATCTGCAATCCGCGCAATCTCATCATAATCTAAAAGATGTGTTTGTGGATCAAGACCATACGCAATTACATTGTAATATTTACCAGAAAAATTTGCACCAAGCCCATGAGTGAGATGCCCACCTTCAGAAAGATTTAAACCCATTATAGAATCTGCACGCTCCAAAAAAGCATAATAGACAGCCATATTTGCAGATGAACCAGAATGAGGTTGGACATTTACATGATTTGCATTAAACAATTTTTTTGCACGCTCTATTGCAAGAAGCTCAACTTCATCTACAAATTCATTTCCACCATAGTAACGCTTGTGAGGATACCCTTCAGAATATTTGTTTGTAAGTATTCCACCACATGCGCGCATTACTTCAAGTGAAGCATAATTTTCAGATGGGATTAATTCAAGACCTTCTTCTTGACGTTTCCATTCTTTTTTGTATAAATCCCAGATCTGAGAATCTGAATTTTTAATAGCTGATATCACATTAATCATCTCCAAGTACTCTATTTATGATTTCTTGAGATTTTCCAAGATAAGTTTTCTCGTTAAAAAGGACATCGAGTTGCTCAAGACTTAGATATTTCAGAGCCGGGCTTTGAGACAATATTTCTTTTAAATGCTTTTTTTCTCTAAACGCAGTCTTTGCACATTCACGCATTAGTTCATGCGCATCTTGACGACTCATGCCTTTTTGCGATAGCGCAATCATGACACGTTCAGCCATTATCGCACCATTTGAGAGTTTTAGATTTTTTTCAATATTCTCATCAAAAAATTCTAATTCGCTCAAAATCTTGTTTGTTTGTAAAAGCATATAATCACAAATAATAAAAGATTCAGGTATGATTAACCGTTCGTTTGCAGAGTTGGTTAAATCACGCTCATGTTCTAAAGATATATTTTCAAGTGCAACAGAAACATTTGAGCGAACAATACGTGCAAGAGAACATACACGCTCAGATTTGTGAGGATTTCTTTTTTGTGGCATTGTAGATGAACCAACCTGTTTTTTTGAAAAACCTTCTGCTAATTCAAGAATTTCACTTCTTGAGAGATTTCTTATTTCTTTTGCGATTTGCTCAAGCGTGCAACTGATTAGCGAAACACAAAATAACATATATGCAAGCCTATCTCTTGAAACAACTTGACAAGTTATCGGAGCAGGACGAAGACCAAGATCGTTCATTACAATACGTTCAATTTCAAATGCATCGTCTCCAAATGTTGCCATTGTTCCAACTGCGCCACTCATTTTTCCATATGAAATTTGAGATATTGCATTATCTAGACGAAATAGATTACGTTTAAGTGAATCGTAGTATAGAGCAAACTTCATCCCATAAGTAGTAGGAACTGCGTGTTGTCCGTGAGTTCTTCCAACACAGACTAAAATGCTTGTTTTTTTTGATAATTTTAATAGTAAATCAAGTGTTTGCTCAACACGAGAGCGTAATAACGTACCCGCATCACGAAGTTGTAATGCAAGTGCAGTATCTTCTATATCATAACTTGTTGCTCCAAGATGAACACAACCACCATATTTCTCACATTTTTCACTTAGAGCTTTTACCATTGCCATTAAATCGTGGTGAATCTCGTCTTCTATTTGTTTTACACGTGTAAGTTCAACTTTTTTTGAAGATTGATCTATTTCTTCTGATGCACCGACATCTATATGACCAAGTTTTTCATGTGCACGCGCGAGTGCAACCTCAACTCGCATCCAAAGATTTAGGCGATTTTGCTCATCAAATATAGAATTCATCTCAGTATTATATCTATTGTCAATCGCACAAACCGACATATAAAACCCCCCGATAATACAAACGTGGGTGTTGAAAGTATAAAAATAGAAAGGACGATGATTTGACAAATACATTTCATATTGAAACACATATAAGGACACACATGAAGGTGAACCTCCCCGCACTAAAGTGCGGGGCTTCTGCTTTATTTATTGAAAACAAGT
>CAZHIX010000027.1:0-15490 GCA_964532715.1 Microcaldota archaeon
AAATTCATCCACGCGCTAAAGCGCATGGATTTCTTTCAAGCAAAGGCACATTAAATGCTTAAAGCAAGTGTACCAGCAGAAAAAAAATAGTATTCGCCTTAGGATAATGGATTTTAGCATGATTGATACTAATGATGAGGAGCGAATTTTATCTGAAATGATTTTTTGTATAGGTGCTGCAAATTCTGGAGCAAAAAATGCATTTGAAGCACAAACACGGATTGAACGGGATAAAAAACTTTGGAATGCAGATCAAAAATATATAGCGCGTGTGTTGTTAAAATCAAAAGTCAGATTTCATAATAATAAAGCTAAGTATATCATAAAAGCAAGAAAACACTTATTTTTTGATAAGAATTTACGAATTTACTTTAAACAAACAAAAGATGAAATTGAATTGCGAGATATACTTGCAAAAAATGTCCTTGGCCTTGGAATGAAAGAATCTTCACATTTTCTAAGAAATATTGGACGTTGTGATAAAATTGCAATTTTAGATAGACATATACTCAAAAATCTCAAAAGATATGAAGTGATTGAAGATATACCAAAGACTTTGACTCATAAAAAATACAGAGATATAGAAAATAAAATGAATGAATTTTCAAGTAAAATAAAGATACCGATGTCTCATCTTGATTTGTTATTTTGGAGTGAACAAACTGGCTATATATTTAAATAAGCATATATGAATTAGGAGGGGCTATTATGGATACAGAGATATCTGATTATTTTAATACTCGCAACCCATCTGCAATAAGGCTTGCACAAATTGAATTTATGAAAAGAACCGATGTGTGCGAAGCAATTAATGTTGCAATAGGTAATGTTGAATTGCCAATGCACCCTGCAATGGTTGAAAGAATGAAAAATTTGGCTGATAAAGATTCGCCGTTTGTAAATGGAGTAGTCAAATATACACCTACAGTAGGAACAAAAGAGGCAAATGATGCAGTTTTTAATATAATTGAATCGTCAGGTTTTTGTACAGATGGACTTTATACTCAGATCACAGACGGTGGCAGTTCTGCAATGGAACTTGTAATACTTGGAGCTTGTGGAGAGTTTAGAAGATTACAAAGACCGATAATGCTAATTGACCCTGCATATACAAATTATATATCATTTGCACAAAGAGTCAAAAGAAGAGTTATAACGATACAAAGAAAACTTGAGGAAGATGGAACATTCACACTTGCAGATTTTGAAGAAATAGAAAACAAAATTATAGAACACAACCCAAGCGCAATAGTCGTGATACCATATGACAACCCAACGGGACAATTTTTTACAAACGAACAGATGCTCAAAATCGCACAACTTTGTGTAAAATATAAAATGTGGTTTATTTCAGATGAAGCTTATAGAGAACTTAGCTATTCACAAGAAAAAGTAGTGAGCGTGTGGGGAATAACAAATAAACAAGTTGCTGATATAGAGGGTAGGAGAATCTCAATTGAGACGGTATCAAAAGTTTGGAACGCATGTGGGCTTAGAATTGGTGCGATAGTAACAGATAACAAATTATTTCATGAAAAAGCAGTTGCAGAATATACTACTAATTTGTGTGCAAATGCAATTGGACAATATATATTCGGAGCATTAGCACATCAAGAACATGAACAGATGAAAATTTGGTATTGCAAACAAAGAGATTATTATAAAAAAATGATTGTTCAAACTTCAAATGAATTAAAAAGGATTTTACCAAAAATAATTATATCGCGCCCAGAAGCATCAATCTATTCAGTCATTGATGTGCGAAATATTGCTAAAAAAGATTTTGATGCAAAGGAGTTTGTGATGCATTGTGCAAAAAACGCAAGTGTAGATATTGAAGGTAAAAAAATGACATTACTTGTAGCTCCGATGGATGGGTTTTATGATGATTTAACAAAACAAAAACAAGCGAAAACTCAAATGAGAATTGCTTATGTCCAACCACCTGAAAAGATGAAAATGGTGCCTCAATTGTTTTGCAAACTTTTCAAAGATTATAATGAACAAAAATAAGTAATGAAGGATGAACGACATATCACGTGATTCTATGAAAAAATTAAAGATTGCCATTTTAGCACTTCAAGGAAATGTAATTGAACATTTTAACGCACTTAAAAATGCTACAAAAAAAGCTGATATTTGCATAGATATAATTATGGCAAGAGACTTAACTGATCTAGAAGATATAGACGCAATAATTTTACCAGGTGGCGAAAGTACTGCGATATCACTTTTGATTCAAAGGTCGCAAATGCTTGAAAAAATAAAAAAAATACCTGCAGTATTTGGGACGTGTGCAGGACTTATTTTAATGAGTAAAGATGTTTTGGGATTAGAAAAATGGCAAAAAACACTTGAGTTGATGGACGTAAATGTTTGCAGAAATGCATATGGAACACAAACAGATTCTTTTTCATCTCAATTAGATTGGGATTATATGAATAATGAAGAAATATTATTTATTCGCGCACCTAAAATATTGGATGTAAAAAATAATGTTAAAATACTTGCAAGAGACAAAAAAACGAATGACATTGCGATTGTTGAACAATACGACTCGCAAACTGGACAATATTTTCTTGGTGCAACATGCCATCCAGAGATGAGCAATTCAAAACTTACAGAATATTTTTTGAAAAAAATTTTATTGCACACTAAAATTTGATTATGCGATTATTTTTTGCATCTTCATCTTTACACAAAAGAACCACTCTTGAAGGAACATGTTCATCAGTATAAATATACCCAGTAAGTTGAGCTAACTTTTTTGCATAATCTCTTATTTGCTCAATTGTGTACATATCTTCAAGTCTTAGACCGCGCTCTTTATTTCTTGCCCAACCAACATAGACCATTGATTTTACTTCAACATAATGTGGCAATCCACGTTTTATTAGCTGAGCAAAGCCTTCAATATTATCATCATTTAATCCATGAGCTACAGTCATTCTAAGAACAGTTCGGGTTTTCTTTGAAGCTTCTTTTAGAAAGTCAAGCGATTGCAGATAATTTTCCCACATTTGCTTACCATAACTTTCGCATTGTTGTGTAACTTTAATGTGAGTTTTTTCATCTGGAGCAACCAATGAGATGTAAAGTTGAGTTGGTAGTGGATTTAATTGTTTTAAAACAGTTGGAAATGTTCCATTAGTTACTAAAAAGGTTGTCATTTTCTTTTTGTGAAATATATCTATCAGCTCTGAAAGTCGTGGATACATAGTAGGCTCTCCAATTAAAGATATTGCAACATGCTTTGGTTGAAGTGCTTCTTGTGCAAGTTGTTTATCTGCTTTTACATTTCCATTAAAACCAGACATAAGACGTTTTTGCTCAAGAATAAGATTATCAACAATAAACTGTGGTTCGTCCCATTTGAAATCTTTTGGTATATTTAACCATCCGGATTTTGTTTCTGGAATTACTCTCCAACAAAATTTGCACGCCAGATTACAAAATTGAAGAACTGGAGAACATTGCAAACAACGATGAGAGTTTATCCCATAAAATTGATGCTTGTAACACCAATGTATTTTAAGAATTGAATCTTTTGCATATTTGCACATCTTATTTGCAGAATGAGAACCGACTATATGGTACCCCTGTTTTCTTAGCCTGCCTTCAAATGTTGAAACATCCATTGGTTTTCTTTTTCTTGGCAATTATATCACATCAAACATAATATAATATAGCAAACTACAGCAAACAGACCTTATTTGCATGAACTGAATATTTGCAATTACATTCAAAAGCTCATAGAGTTGGTTCAAATCAAGAAATGACACCAAAACAGGACAATCTCCAACGTTGTTCCATTCTTCTTGAAAGTGCAACCTTTGAACCCTTTTCAACGTATAACGCACGTTTTAGTCTAAGCGTAAGTTTGTTTCCCTTTAATTTAATTATTGAACCTATTGAGGTTGCAGTACCCACAGATACAACCATAGGCTCGTTGAGCTTGAGTAACGGATTGTCAAAACCCTCACGTTTTATTAGCATATAATCTATTTGTAATTCGTCAGATATCTCGCCGATATTTTTATCTGCACTAAGGATTTGACCTACTAATTTATCTCCTTTGACTACAGCCGGATCAAGACTAGTCCCAACACCGATTAATCCACCACTCACTGCTTCTTTGAGTGAGCCACCCTCGCAATTCAAACTTAACACTTGTAAACTCACAGGTATGAAAGTATCCTTATCCTTTTGTTTTTTCAAAAGACCAGGATGCAAATAAAGCGTATCGGATAATTTTATTTTTCCACAAATAATTGAACCGCCAACGACCCCACCCTTGAGAGTTTTTATTTGCTGACCAGGTTTATTTATATCAAATGAACGCGCAACATAAAGTTTTGCAGGTGAATCCAAATCTCTTTTTGGAGTTGGAATGTGAGTTTCTATCGCTTCAATTAGTGCGTCAATGTTTGCATTGTAGTTTGCAGATATTGGAATTATGGGTGCGTTTTCTGCAACTGTTCCCTTAGTAAATTTTTTTATTTGATCGTAATGTTCTTTTGCACGTTTTGTGTCTACTAGATCTATTTTGTTCTGAACAATTACGATATTTTTTATGCCGAGAATATCAAGAACCATTAGATGTTCTGTAGTTTGTGCCTGCGGGCATTGTTCATTTGCAGCGATTATTAGTAAGGCACCATCAATAATATTTGCAGCACTAATCATCGTCGCCATCAAAGTTTCGTGTCCAGGAGCATCAAGAAAAGATACTCTACGAAGAAGTTGATAATCATCTTTATTTTTATCTACAATTGTATGCTGAGCAACAAACTTTGAACCATCGCTAGTTTTGTAAAATGCAGTATCAGCATAGCCTACACGGATAGTGATACCGCGTTTTAACTCTTCGGAATGAATATCGGTCCATTTTCCGCTCAAAGCTTTTGTTAACGAAGTTTTCCCATGATCGACATGACCAACAAGTCCTATATTTACTTCTGCCTGCAAACAAAAACACCTATTTATTTCTTTTTATCCGAATCGGATTTAATTATGAGTTCGTCAAGTGGTTTTGGACCTGCGATATTTATTTTACAGTTGATTTGTTGTATCTCATCAGAAACGACATTTCCTCTAACAATTTTCTTGTTTCTCTCTCCCTTTTGTTTGTGCTTAAACCCAGGACCATTTGAAAGTAAAAGCTCTTTTCTTCTTGGACCATCTACATCGTGTCTCATTGGAAAACCAGCCGTATCAGTCCCGCCAGTTATCGTAAGAGTATAACCAGAAGCACCAATAATACCCCCATCAAAATCATCGCCTATTTTTTTTCCAATTAAAAGACCTTCTTTGTCTTTTGGAACATCTGCTTGATAGCTTTTTTTTGACTTTGAGTCTCCGATTACTATTTTCATAAATTCTACCTCGTCTATAAATATTAGTTTATCTATTTTATCAACATTTTCAATAATCAATACAACCCTATATTTATGAACATATTAACATTTTACTGACAACAACTAAGGGATTGAATGTATATAATCAGTAAGCGTGAGTATTTATATATGTAGGTTGTGCACAAGCGAATTAAAATTATTGAAAATATAAGAGCTATTCTGATAGTGATTATAAAATTGATGCTTTTTTACCATCAAATAATATATCGTTTTCAAACCGAACTCCAAATTTTGAACCATACCAACCAGGTTCAATTGCAAGACAAGTGTTTTTGCATAATTTCTCAGTTGACTTTTCATATATAGATGGACTTTCGTGTACCTCAATACCTATACCGTGGCCTATGCAATGAGGTAGATTTCCCAAACCAGACTTTTTTATAAGTGAATGAGAGTATTTTGCTAATTGACTTATAGACTCAAACTCTGAAAATTTATCTACTATATCATAAAAAATATCTTGGACTTTTGAATATTTTATTTTTTGTTCTTTGCAACCACCTATGAAAAAACAACGAGTTAGATCTGAACAATAATTTTTGTATTTTACACCAAAATCAATTAACACAACGTTATCATTTGAAAGTTTTTTATCACTTGGAATATGATGAGGATTTGCACTATTTTTACCACTTGCAACAATAGGTGCAAACGCAGGTTGAACTTTGTAGTTGATACATAATTTTTTTAATTCAAAATCTATTTGAGATTCTGATTTTGATGTAGACAAAATAGACGCTATCGTTTCTAATATTTCATTTGCAATTTTAGACGCACGATATATTTTAGATACTTCATCTGCATTTTTGCACACACGATTTGAGGATAGTCCTTCTGAAATATCTACAAAATTTTTTGATAAAAGTTTTTTTATACGTAAAAAACGCAAGTGAGTTATGGAACTAAAATCAAGACCAATTTTTTTTGTATTTGCAACTTGTTTTTTTAGAATAGATGCTAAATTTTTTGAATTGAAAGATATTACCTTAAAATGGATTTTTGTTTTTGCAAAATTATAATTCATTTGAGGAGCCAATAAAACCTTTGAGTTTTTTTTAAGAACTAAAATACAGTTGTCAATTTCACAACCACCACTATAATACAAAAAATTAGCGTTTATTTCCTCTCCACTATCTGAGCCAAACAACAAGGCAACATCACAGTTGTCAAATATTCCCATAAAGAATCATTATTGACACACAAATTATAATTATAAAGCAAATGTTTTTTATACGGACAAAAACTTGAACAAACACTAATAATTTTCAATTATCTGAGAGTGTGGCTAAAAAATATTTAAAAATCAGAGTATACAAATAGAGATAGATAAATTTAGTAGCTACGCACACTAAAACATATCAGATTTGCTAAAAGAGCACTCAGCCCTAAAAGGCTTGAGTACGCAATTTGTTTTGGAACAAACCACAGCCAGCGCTGGTGCGCTGTAGCGTCTCCAGTCGCTTACGCGCCTGAAGATGCTACATCCAACGACTATGTCGCTTCAATGTCTTGTGCTCATTTTTAGCAAATGGATTGCCACCCACAAAGTGCTTAGGAGCACTTTGGGGCACCACCGACACAAAACCGGTGGTTGAGATGACACATACATCAACTCACCCACATGCAAGTGACAAGTGAGTTTCAAATCAGCTTGACAATGAAGAAGAACAAAGATATCAGAAAATAACAGCTAATGAACTAACGATCATCGTTTGCAAAGCTTCTATGTAGTATATCTTTGGCATTAAAAGACTCGACATGCGCACGCAAATGTAAAAGTTTGGTTGAAACCGATACCATACTCCCACCTCAATCTCATTATAGTTGTCCAAACATATTAAACAAAGTCTTATTTTTTATGATTTTTTCGCATAATTTATATAGTTTGTGCACGTATTTAGTATCATGGATGACAATCATTATGACAAAATAGATAGAATAATACTATACGAACTTGACAAGAACTGTAGAATATCTGATACAAAACTTGCAAAGATAGTAAAAAAGTCAAAAGAAGCTATAAGATATAGAATTAAAAAAATGATAAAAAATGAGATCATTAGAGGTTATAGCACACACATAAACACTTCAAAAATTGGCAATTTAGGCTATAAGATGTATTTTAGACTAAAAGAAAAAGATGAACAAAAAAACGTATTTGTAGAACACTTAAAGCAAAGAAAAGATGTCATTTGGATATGCACAGGGGATGGAAATTGGAATTTAGGATTAACATTTTATGCGAAGAACCATGAAGAATTTTATAAACATAAAAATGAATTGTTCACACGATTTAAAGATATTGTAGCTACGCAAACGATTGGTTCAGTTGTAAGCGTGAGTGAATTTGGAAACAAATACATATGTCCAGAGGGGTATTCAAGACACACAGACCCAATAATTACATTTGGTGAATGTGACAATAAACAACTTGATGAACTTGATAAACGAATAATTGGGCATTTGCTTGAAAATGGAAGAATACGACTTGTTGAATTAGCATCAAAATGTGTAAGTAATATAGACACAGTAAGAAACAGAATGAAAAAACTTGAAAAAGAAAAAATAATTTCTGCATACGTAGTAAATATACGAGCCAACGCAATAGGTATGGAATGTTATAAATCATTTTTATATTTTGAAGGATTGAGTCAACCTATAGAGGATAAACTATACAAATATTGCAAATCACACCCAAATATAACTGCATATGTAAAGGTTATTGCTCCTTGGGATGTTGAACTTGAGATAGTTGCAAAAAATTACAAACAATACATAACTATAATTAATGGAATTAGAAAAGAATTTGCAGATACTTTGATAACTACTGAATTTATGGTTTTAGAAAAAAGTATTTTATACCCAGCAAGAGAAAAAATATTTGTTGATTGAGATACACGCAGATAAATTTGCGTATGCACTTGCATCAAGCCAGACTAAATAGATTATTGTTTAGATTTGTTGTGAACACGCAGGTGATAAAACGAATCATCTTCATCTAACTCAAAGTTATTTTCTTTTTTAAGATCTGATTGAACGTAATCTAAACAACTATTTGTATCTGCCAAAATAAACTTTTTTGCAAAAACAGATTGCACATAATTTTTTTGCAATTGTACGTTAGTTTTTAGGTTTGGATTTAGATACAAAAGATAAGTACAAAGATAAATAAAATTCAAATCAACAGTCCATTGACTTGCATATTTCCTAACGATTGAATCATTCCACATTTGCAAAGGTATATCAAAATCTTTTTTGAAATAAAAACCATAATCAAATATATCGATTACACCATTAGTTTTGAGTTTTGAACAAAGATGCAATATTGAATCTGCGCTTTTTGTATTTAAAGGTATAAATAATTCATGAGGTAAAAGATTCATAATTTGAGTTTCAAGAACGCCTAAATCTGAAGAATTAACTTTAGATAGTTTTGGTTTCATATTCGTAGATAAAAATACATTAAATAAATCGCCAGATTTGTTGCAATAAAGATTTGCACTTACATCGGAAAAAAGCTCATTGCAACGAATTAAATCGTATGAATGTAGTTTTTGACTAAAAATTTTGTTAGAAGAAGATGCGTCAATTAAAACAGTTTTGAATTTTGCGTTGTGATTATACTTTGAATTGAGTTTTGTTGCACGCATCAGGACAGGTTTTGAAAAATCTGCAAAAGTATAAGTGAGTCTTGAACATAAAGTAGTTGAATTTTTTTTGTCAAGTGAATTTAGCGTTTTTAGAAAAGATAGTGCAAACGCTCCATTGCCAACTCCAAATTCAAGCACATCGAAAGTATAATCACCTGCAGATAGCTTAGAATCGTTTGTTGCACGATTGTAAAAATCAATTGCATTCGCCTTTGCAAGAATACCGTCTTTTGATTGTGCGTATGTAAGAAAATCATCATATATAGTCGTTTTTTTATTTTTATAGTAAGCAGTATTTTTCTTTTGCATCCAATAAGATAGAGGATAATAATTCATACACCCACATCACTTGACATAACACATACAACATATTGATTTTTGATAAAATCAAAAAACAAACCATCCGCCTTTTTTCGTTTTTTCTCCATCAAACTCTTGTAAAAGTTCTTTTTGACGATTAGTTAGTTTTTTTGGAACATCTATGATTACACGCACAAATAAATCCCCACGCCTACTTGAACGCAAATGTGGCATACCCTCACCCTTAAGACGCAAACGAGTATGCGATGCTGTACCAGAGGGAACTTTTACAACAAGTTGTGAACCGGATATTGATTTTAGTGCAACTTCACCACCAAAAACAGCAGTGGCAAAAGATATTGGAACATCTGTGAAAAGATCGTCTGCTTTTCGCTCAAAATTTGAATCAGATAAAATTGAAACTAAAATATACAAGTCTCCATTTGAATCAGGCCCGTATTCGCCCATATTTTCAAGACGGAGACGTGAACCATCAGATATCCCTGCAGGTATCTGAACATCAATTTTTTCAGTTTTTCTATCAAAACCAAGACCATTGCAATGAGAGCATTCCTTTTTTGGTTTTTTACCACGACCTTTACAACTTGGACATGGAATTATTGAGGAAATATTTCCAAACGCACCAAGACGTTGAATACTCCTTACTTGTCCAGCACCACCACATTGTGCACAAGACTGAAGTTCACCGTTATGTGCACCAGTACCAGAACAATGCGAACAAGGTGCGTTGCGTTCAATTTGAATTGTTTTTGTAGTTCCAGTATATGCTTCAAGTAAAGTTATAGAAATCTTGGCACCCATATCTGCACCAACATTTCTTCTTCTTGAATCAGAAAACATAGAGCCGAACATGCTTGAAAATATTGAATCTCCAAAAAATGAATCTCCAAAATCCATCCCCATAGAGCGAAAAACATCTTCAAAATCTGCACCACGAAATATATCTTCCTGACTAAATCTCTGATCAAAGCCATCATGACCATATTGATCATATATACCTCTCTTTTTTTCATCAGATAAAACAGCATAAGCTTCCGAAATTTCTTTGAATTTTGCTTCTGCACCTGATTCTTTGTTGCGATCTGGGTGATACTTGAGCGCAAGTTTTCTATAAGCAGATTTTATCTCAGATGCATCTGCATTTTTGCCAACTCCCAAAATTTCGTAATAATCAGCTTTTGCCATTAGTATTCGCCTACCCCAATATTATAAATGGGCATTTAAGCCCAATTATTTTTTGCTAAAATCTGCATCCACGGTATTGTCATCGTCCTTTTTTGTCTTAGTGTCTTTAGTTGAATCGTGCGTATTTGAACTATTGTTTGGATTTGCACCTGCATTTGCATCTGCACCTTGTTTGTATATGGTTTCACCAATTTTTGATAGATATGAGTTTAGTTCTTTTAGAGCAGACTTTGTTGCACTGACATCTTGTTTAGAGTGCGCATCTTTTAGAGCTTGTAGTTTTTGTTCTATTTCCTTTTTTAATTCGGCAGGGATTTTATCTGCAAACTGATCAATTGTTTTTTGAGAAGAGTATATTGTAGCTTCAGCCTCATTCATCGTTTGAACTTGCTCCAATCGTCGTTTATCTTCTTCTTCGTGAGCCTGAGCTTCTTGCATTTTAGATTTTATATCTTCTTCAGACATTTTGTTCGGTGCACTTATTTGTATTTTTTGTTCTTTATTTGTTGCTTTGTCTTTTGCAGATACATGAATTATTCCATTTGCATCTATATCAAATGTAACCTCAACTTGTGGCATTCCTTTTGGTGCGGGCGCAATTCCGACAAGTTGAAATCTTCCAAGTTCTACATTATCGTTTGCCATTGCACGTTCTCCTTGCAATACTCGTATTTCTACCTGAGTCTGATTATCGGCAGCTGTTGAAAAGATTTGAGACTTTTTACAAGGTATAGTCGTATTTCGTTCAATTAGTTTTGTAAAAACACCACCCAAAGTTTCAATACCAAGAGACAGAGGAGTAACATCTAGGAGTAATACATCTTTTACTTCTCCAACTAAAACTCCACCTTGAACTGATGCCCCGAAAGCAACACATTCCATCGGATCTACACCGCGTTCAACTTTTTTTCCTACAAGACCTTCTACAAATTTTTGTACAATAGGCATTCTTGTTGGACCACCGACTAAAATTATTTTTGATATACCCTCACTTGTAAGCTTTGCATCTGCAAGTGCATTTGTAATTGGACCTTTGCATCTTTGAATTATCGGATCAACAATTTCTTCAAGTTTTGCTCGTGTGAGTCTATGAGTAAAATGTTTTGGACCGTCGCTAGTTGCAGTAAGATAAGGTAGGTTTATTTCAGTTTCCATTGTAGTTGATAATTCTATTTTTGCTTTTTCTCCGGCCTCGCGAAGCCTTTGCATTGCCATTGGATCTTTTTGAATATCTATTGATGACTCGCGCATGAAAACCCCTACGAGATAATCCACAATTGCATTATCCATATCAGTTCCACCAAGTTGAGTATCACCGGATGTAGATTTCACTTCAAACACTCCGCCACCAAAATCCATAATAGTTACGTCTAATGTTCCACCACCTAAATCAAAAACAAGTATTTTTTGATCCAAAGTTTTTTTGTCAAGACCATATGCAAGTGATGCGGCAGTTGGCTCGTTTATGATTCTGACTACGTCAAGACCTGCGATTTTTCCTGCATCTTTTGTCGCTTGACGTTGATTGTCATTGAAATATGCAGGAACAGTAATTACTGCCTTAGATACAGTTGTACCCAGAAAAGCTTCTGCATCTTTTTTTATTTTTGAAAGAACTTTAGCAGAGAGCTCTTGAGGAGTAAATTCTTTTCCAGCAATTTGATATTTGTGAGAAGTGCCCATTTTTCTCTTAAAAGCACTAACTGTATTTTGCGGATTTGATACTGCTTGTCGCCTTGCAGGCTCACCTACAAGAACTTGACCATCTTTTGCGATTGCAACTATGGATGGAAACGATTTTCCATACATTGAAGTTCCTTCAGCAGATGGAATTAAAACCGGTCTGCCACCTTCTAAAACTGCAGCTGCAGAATTTGAAGTTCCTAAATCTATTCCAATTATTTTTGACATATATACACACCTCAATAAAAATTATTTTATTTTTTTAATTACTATAAACTATTTTTGTTCTGATTTTTCTTATCGGTTTTTGACTCTTCAATCTGAGAGCTTGAATCTGAGTTAGAATTCATGTTTTTTTCGTCTGGTTTTTTATAAGCATCATTATCACAATAAACGCTTACTTGTGCAGGTCTTAGAAGTTTTTGATTGAAAAGATAACCTTTTCTTAAAACTTGACAAATCTTACCCTCAGGTTTTCCGTTTACTTGAAACATAACTTCATGCACATTTGGATCAAGAATTCCATCGCAATTAATTTCTTTTACATTAAATGAATTAAGGATTGAAGATAATTTTTTGTATAAAAGCATGATTCCGAAATTATCTTTAAGAGTCTCATTTGAAATTTTCTCATGTTCAACTGCATGTGAAAACTCATCGGTTAAGACTAAAAGTTCAGACAAAACTTGAGCTTGACCGACAAGTCTTGAAGCATCTGATTGGGAGGCGATTCTTTTTTTGTAATTATCAAATTCAGCGGCAAGCCGTTTTAAATCATTTTTGTATTCTTCGCACTTCTTTGCATCGCCAATAGTTTGATTCCCGTTTTTTTGTTGCTGAGTGGCATTAGATTTATCGTTATGTTCATTAGTTTTTGCATTTTGATTCTTATTATTTTCATTATTTTCATTGTGCAAAGCTTCACAAGACATGCTTTCTTTTTGCTGTGTCTGTTCTTTTTTTTGCTCATTTTTTGGATAACTTTTATTTTCCATTTAAATTTCACCTCTGAGAACTATTTTGTCTTTAATTTTGATAGCTTTCTTTTTTTACCCACAATGCGTTGGTCTTCCAAAAATATATATTGTTCATCTATTTTTTTTGCAAGAAAACGCGCTTGTTCGAACATTTGATCTGTTTGCTCGCGCATCCTAAGCACAAAGTCCTCAAAACCATAAGGTAAAAGCAAATATTTTCTATCGTTTTTTTGGACTATACCTACATTTTCCAAACGTCTTAAATGGTGAATTACAGTAATTCTGTTTAGATTTGTTTTATTGGCAAGTTCGGTTGAGCTTATTGGATCATTCGGACATTTTTCTAGCATTGCACGAATAACAGTAGTTGCAGTCCCATCAACATCTCTGCGAGTAACAATTTGCAACGATTTGCAAAACTGCTCAACTTCGTCAGACTTGCTTGAATTTATTAACAGAGGAGTCAGACGCCTAACTCTTACAAGTGTTAATATCATATTTACATTTATGTAGAGTGAAAATATATAAATGTATATATCATGTTTACACATTACAGAGATAAACAGTGGATAAAAGTGGATGCTAATTTGACTTTTTGCCTATTATAGAGGAGAGTAAGATATGAACGAATCTTGATATTGATTGTACGTAGTAAAATGTTTTTATTCTAAATCTTATTATAACATATAGTGCAAGCAATATTACAAGAACTTCAAATAAAATGAGTGCAAGCTCAAAACGTTGCTGATCTTCATTCTTTTTTCTTACATCCTCAGGTATTCGTTGCTCTATTATGTCAGAATAATCTATAGGTGCATCAGAATAATTAATATTTTCTGTTGGGACAGAATCTCTGATGAGTTGCACAGTAATTTTTCTTGCTCGTATGGACTGGTGGCAATGATATCAAAAACAGTATTTTTAGATATACAAAAAACACGATTAAATAATATATGTGAATGATCTACAATTTGATTTTGTTCAAGAGTAAAAGCTATTGATTCGTCACCATCTATTACTTTTACGTCTATTTGTTTTAGAGCATTTTCATGTGGATCGGTGATGTTTAATTCTACGCGATAACACGATTCACCAATGTAGGTAATTTTTGGCGGATGAATTTTCAATAATTTATCCATCAGATATTTTTCTTCTTCTAAATTAGTTAAATCAAAATCCTTAGAGACTGTTTGACCCCCAATATCCCAATATAAAACAATCTTAGAATTTGGGATTGAGAAGGCTCTGATAAAACCATAAGAATCGCTTAAATATGACAAATTAAAAGATTCACTTTTGGAAAATATAAAAAATTCTTTGCTAGGAATTGATTTAGATGAAGAATCAAGAATCTGCATATCAAATGAATATTTTCTAGATGAGCTCAGAGGTTTAGGATCTTCGAATGGATATACGATATAAGCAATGTGCGTACCATTTATATTTGAAAAATTGGCGATTTTAGACTGATATTGATGTTCCGCACGAGCATTAACTATTGAACCTTTTGGAATGCTAAACTGTGCTATTCCATTTGATTTTGTTATTTTATGTGAAAAAAATGGGGATAACAACTGAACAGTGACATCGTTTAAGGGTTGTGAATTGTTATTCAAAACACTTACGCGATAAATTTCAAATTCTATTGGAATTGTAATACGGCGATGTATTTTCTTGGAATCTTTTTCTAGTTTTATGCCTAGTTTATCTGAAGACCAGGAGGGATGATAAACTTGGTAGAAAACATGATTTATACGTGTTGAATTTTTTGAATAATTAAGAGTTATATCAAACGCCCCAGTGTTTTGAGTTGTTCCACTTACTTCATAATCAGTTAGTTCTCCATCTAAAAGTTCAGAGTAATAAACAGTAACAATTGCATCCGAAACTGCATTTGAACGAGAATCCACAACGTCTATTTTCAAGTCTACTGAATTTTGAGCCATAGTCGGATTTGATACGATTAACACTAAGAGTAACGCAAAGGCTAAAACAGCAGTGAAGGATTTTTGATACATCACAACTATCCACGAATAAAGAGTTTAAAAATAAGACGCGTTAACAGGGATTTTGAGTAGATACATAAAAGTGAGCACATACGATTGTAAAAACAGTAAAACTTATTTTTAGGGGTAGATAACAAGAAGATGAAGGGGAGCAAGCATGTGAAAAACAATGGGCTCCCTCTTTTGAGTGCAACCTTGAGCATTTTTAGTGAGCAAACTTGATTTGCGAATCTAAAAATGCGATTAATAAC
>CAZHIX010000028.1:0-15043 GCA_964532715.1 Microcaldota archaeon
AGATGGAGTATTGACATTGTGATATTTGTGCAGTTGGGCACAAAGTTGCTCAACTTTTTTTGCCAGCCGTTTATTCTCATCTTGCAACTGCTTGATTTGTTTATGCTGTGTTTTGATTTGTTCTTGTTGCTGTTTAATCTGTTCTTGTTGTTGCATGATGATATCCACAGCCTGTTGCAGTGTGGTTATCTCCATTTGGTCGCCATGGTGTAGAAGACAGGTAAAATTTATGACGCTATCGGAAGATTTTTAACCGCTTACGATTATTATCTCATTCAATATAATATTCCTCCTGGGTTAGAACAAATAGATTTAATCAACAAAGCCGGTTATGAAATACTTGGCTATGGTGGAGGCTTCAATTACGTCGTGCGCAAATCTTCATCTTCTAAACCTGATTTTATTCTTGAAAACGCACTAATAAAAAAGCTTGAAAAAACCTCAGCGCTTTCTCCTTCACTTGAAAAATTCGAGGGAACAAAAAACATCACAATCATGTTTCTTGCAAGCGATGAGAAAACAAGGCTGACCAAAGAGATCCTCTCAATCATTCCAAATGCCAGAATCGGCAATACCATAATTTCGGCCCAAAATGTTGATTCAAATAAAGTGCAGAAACTCTCGAAAATCGTCGGCATCGGTCTTATCGATGAATACCTTCCTGCCCAAACAGCCAACAATCTCACTGTCGGAGTCATCGGCGCCAACACCACTTGAGGCACTCTTGGATACAGCAGAAACGGAATAATCGTCTCAATGTCTGATTCCGGCCTAGACACTGGAGATCTGTCCACAATTCATCCTGATTTAAGGGGGCGGGTTATTGCCATCAGCTCTTGGTGCGTTCCGGAAAGATCCAATTCTTGCACAACCAACCCGACCGGGGAGGATCGGAGCGGACATGGCACTCACGTGGCAGGCACATTATATGGCAACGGCACAATCAACATTTCCCTTAAGGGCATGACTCCATCTTCACAACTGTTTTTCCAAGCTCTTGGAAAAGATAATACAAATCTACTCTATCCGCCCGTCGAAACTCACTATTTGTTCATAGAAGCAAGCGAATACGGCGCGCGCGTTCACACCAATTCATGGGCGACCATGAGCGGCGGGTATCCATATTATGGCAGTTATGCGATGTTCATAGACAATTTCATCTACAACACCAATCCAAACATGACAATCATCTTTGCGGCAGGCAATTCTGGGCCAAGCGTATCTTCAATCTCTCTTCAGAGCACGGCAAAGAATTCAATCACAGTCGGTGCCGTTAATGCGACTGTCAACCAGATGAATCTGTATTACAATTCAGCCAGAGGGCCAACAATTGATAACAGAATTAAACCTGACCTAGTTGCTCCCGGGGTAAAAATAAGATCCACCTGTTATAATGTCTCTAATGTCTCTTACTGCGTCAGAACCGGAACCTCGATGTCCGCTCCGGCGACTGCAGGCGCAGTCGCGCTTGTTTACGAATATCTTGGCGAAAACCGGAGTTATTCCTCTCCAAGCGCGGCGTTGGTAAAAGCAATTCTAGTTGCAGGTGCAGAGCACGTTCTTTCTTCCACCTATGGCGCAGTGCCAAACAACGCAGTTGGCTTCGGGCTAATCAACCTTACAAAATCGCTTGCCATCGCTGACGGATATAAAATGGCATATATTGATTCAACTTCAAATTTGAGCACGGGCCAAAGCATTGCATTCTCCTACAATATCACAAACTCTTCTGTCCCCTTGCGCGTGGCACTTGTCTGGGCAGATCCGCCCTGTCTCGGTTCAAACACCTGTATTGAGCAACCTTTCATCAACGACTTAGACCTCCAAGTAATCCAACCAGACGGCACATGGTACAATGGAAACAATCTGACTCTCCGGAATTCAACTGTCTATGACCGAACAAACAACATCGAACTAGTTGCCATCCCAACCCCCCAAACAGGCATTTACGTTATCAATGTTTCCGGCTACGCAATCACTTCCGGAGAGCAGAATTTCGCACTGGTTGTGATCGGTAGTACTGAACCAATAATCCCTCTTAGGTCTCCATACTTAACAGATATCAACATGGAACAAATTACATCCAATTCAGCAAAAATTGGTTGGAATACAAATTACAAAACAGATGCAAAAGTAGAGTATAAGCTTGCCACAACCCAGAACTGGCTTAATGTTTATGACAATTCACAAGCATTGACACACACATTTTCATTCTCAAATCTTGAACCAAACAAAGTCTATGATTATCGAATCAAATCTTGCATTACAAATGAGGGATGCAAAACATCAAGCATCTATCAGTTTAGCACTTTGCCATTTGTTGCATTGGATTGAAGTTGTAGAACATAGCTAAAATTTCAACATTACAAAAAAATTTTCTGAATGTTTGTTGCTTTGATTTTGTGGCGATATAATAGTTTTCTTTTTGTCACATACGCTCTTAAATAGTCCCTCTCTAAAGATTTGCATGGGTGAAACAAGCCATGTTCCAAAAAAAGTTTTTTTCACAAAAGGTGTAGGCACTCACAAAGATAAACTTACATCATTTGAACTTGCGCTAAGAGATGCGGGCATTGCAAAATTTAATTTAGTTACTGTTTCAAGTATTCTTCCTCCTTTTTGTGAAGTGATTGCAAAAAACAAAGGACTAACTTTACTCAATGACGGAGAAATTGTGTTTGTAGTGATGTCACGCAACGAATCAAATGAACATAATAGATTAATTTCTGCATCAGTTGGGGCAGCAATTCCAGCTGATCGTTCACAATATGGTTATCTGAGCGAATATCATTCGTTTGGTGAAAAAGAGGATACTGCTGGCGATTATGCAGAAGATTTGGCGGCTTCAATGCTTGCTTCAACACTTGGTATTGAATTTGATTTAAATCAGAGTTGGGATGAGAAAGAGACACTTTTCAAAATGAGTGGAAAATTTGTGAAAACAACAAACATCACACAATCAGTCGTAGTAAACAAACAAGGTGAATGGACGTCTGTACTTGCAGCCGCAGTTTTTATACTTCACAACGAACAGAAAACTGTTTAGATTTTTGAGGAGAATGTAGATTAGTATGGGTTGGAACAATCCTATCTGTCAAGAATGTAAAAAACCTATAACCAGTCCGAGTCATGCGATTGCATTTTACGCATCTGCATGGTGGTCTCACGCGCTTTATCATCACGACTGTTTACCTGTCGCAAACTTTGATTCAACAAATGAATTCAGTTTTCTCAAAAATATCGCTGCTCCGTTCTTCATGTCATTAACTAATTTTCAAAAAAAACTGCTACCGAAAAGAGATAGAGCTCAACAAGAAATTAATAAAACATACTCGATTTTGTTTTTCTTTGCCTCAGGTTCTGTTTCGTTATTTATCAGCAGTTCAATAAACTTTTTTGCTGGTTCGATATTCAGTTTATTTGAATTTATTCTTATGATTTTTTCATTTGGGTTATCAATTATGTTTATTCATTCAATAATCAAATTCCCAGTATACTTATTTTATCTTGAAACAGAACTTGAGCGCATTAACAACAAAAAACGAACATTTGATATAAATCTTTTTTTAGACGGGAGGCTTACTAGAAATTCAGTAATATTACTTACTTCGGCAGTATTTCCAAAAGTATTCATGCCAGATCTTGATTATAAAATTGTGATCAGTTTAATGTTTTTAAGTTTAGTTCTATCAATTATAATCTCATATATAATATCTAAAAGAGTCAAATAATAGAATCACTTTAGACATTTCAACCGACAACCAAACCTAAATACTTATATACTCAAACTCCGCGTTTATTTTGAATGAAAAATAATGAAACTAACGTCGTGTGCAAAATATGCAAAAAACCTATACGTTTTCAAGATTTGTATATATTCCCCGAATTGCGTTTTGTTTCGCATCAAATTTGCGAATACAAAAACAAAAACTCTCTTGAGCGCATATTTTGGGCTTTTACGATTGCATTTAATTCACTAAGCTTTAGATATTACCTTGCATTGTTTGGAGGTATATTTTCAATTTTTATGATGGTGCTTTTTTGGTTTGCGCAATATGAACATGGACTTAATGAATTTATATTATACAATTTAATTATTTCTTTTCTTATGATATTGCTAAATGCTTGGAATTTTGTGTTTGTGTTAAAGATAAAACAAATGGGTTGGGGCAAGCGTGCGAAAAACCAGTTCAAAATAATTTAGAATCATTAAACATCAAGAGTATATTGAATCAATGCGCAAAGATTATATACTACAATGCACATCTATTATACATTATAGGTGATTAAATGAACGTTAACCTCGGAGCACCTTATGAAGCTATTTTGAAACGCATAATTGAAAAAGAATATGCCGGAAATCAGACAGAAGCAATTAGACAAGCTTTGATAATCTATGAGCAAAGATTAGAAGAAGAAGAAATGCAACTAGTCCACAAAGCCGTGGAGATAGAAATGCAAAAAATCCGAAGTGGAAAAGTAAAAACTCATTCGTGGGCAGATGTAAAAGAAGAGTTGGGGCTTTAAGATGCGGCTTGAAATACACGATGAAGCGAAAGAAGATCTTCGCAGTTTTGACAAACAGCTTCAGCTTTTTTTTATGCATCATATTGAAAAATTAATAGAAATGCCTCCTCGTAAAAAACATATGAAGTACGGAATACCTTTTCATAAAGAGGATGTAACAAAACAAGCCAGACTAATATATGCAATTGAAAATGAGATTTTTATAATAGTTCGTTGTTTTGCAACTCATAAAGAATATGAAAAATGGTATAAGACATATAAAAGTTAGCTTTTCCAAAAGATTGTTAGTTTGAATAGATTTAAATATATGTGATACATACTAAATATATAATAAATAGGTAATTAATATGGATGTATGTTTGAAATTAACTGGAGAATTGGAAGCTCTTGTAAATGATTATATTAAACGAGGTAAGGCAGCTTCTAAAGCTGAAGTTGTCAGAATGGGACTTAACAAATTAGCAGAAAAAACAAAATGCGAAGATATATCTGATGATCCTGAACTTGAGAAATATCTAGAAAAAATTCAAACAGGTAAACTTG
Source organism: Microcaldota archaeon (assembly GCA_964532715.1). Taxonomy (GTDB): domain Archaea; phylum Micrarchaeota; class Micrarchaeia; order Anstonellales; family Anstonellaceae; genus 1-14-0-10-45-29. The sequence continues at coordinate 5,071 of CAZHIX010000028.1, forward strand.
ACCCTAAATATAGCGGACCTTATAAAAACGCAGATGAGTTGTTTGATGATATGAAGTGATCTGATGCGTTTTCTTCATAAAACAGAGATGTTTAGGGAAGATATCAGATCTTTGGATAATTCAGTTATTTTAAGAGCCAAAAAGGCAGTTTATAAAATCCAGATTAAACCAGAGCTTGGAAAACCTCTTAAAAACGAATTTGCAGGTTTCTTTTCAGAGCATTTTGGAAATTTTAGAATTATTTATCGCTATGATGAAGAGAATATTTATCTTGTGAGATGTACAAAAAGAAAAGAAGCATATATATAATTATTTTAGCTTTTCCAAAAGATTATTAGAAATAATATAAATGAACAAATGATTTAAAACTTCCAAAAGAATTTTGATATTATGAAAAAACAGAATAAAGAACACATGTGCATATACTGCAAACAATCTATTTCTGATAACGAGTTGGGGTTTAATGTTATGCAAGGATATTTTCACAAGTCATGTGCGAACAAAAAACTACCTGCGCAGATTTCTTTTTTAGCTCCGATCGGTTCAATATTTAATGACTCAAATTTTCAGATCAGCTATGCAAAAATTGCCATGCTTTTTTCAATATTTGCATGGATATCGTTACTCTTAGTAGGTTTTGGTTTATACATATCGCTCAAAGACAAAACGGGAATTGCGGAATTTATATTTTTTATAGGTGTTATTTTGCCAATAATTGTAGGTCCTATACTGTATAGTTATTTAAGCGCGTTTGAGAGTAAATAAAATAGGTTTATTTTTTAAGTAAATACACGATTTCAATATAATTTTAGTTTTGCTAAGATTGTTTTAGATGATATAATTATATACGCAGATATACTATTTTAAATATGGCGTGTATTTTAATTCTGTATTTCAAACATGAGAAAACAAAATGTGAAAGGTGTTGAACATATGAAAAAATATTTATTATCTCTCTTGTTATCAGTTTTATTTTTCGGTTGTATGCAGCAGACTAGTGAACAGCTCAGCACAACAAATATCTCGGATTCTAATTCCGATGATGCAAATGCGAACATTAAAGACAATACACTCACATTGCCATCTCTTTCAAATGGAAAATACTGTTCATATGATTCAGAAAAGGAAAAATTAAAATGCAATTTTCAAGCAAGCGGAGTAATAAGTAAAAGTGAAGGTATAACTATCTTGGCAAATCAAGATGTAAGTGTCAAAAAATGTGTATATGTACAGATAGTTCCGGAAGGAGAGACATATTTACATGGATTTTTTACTTATGGTTCGGAGATGGTGGAGATTGGGCCGGAAATGAACAAAATAATGGCTGAGAAAGCTATGCTGAATCCGTGTTTGTTAGATGTAGCATTAAAAGACGGAATTGTTTCAGGACATTTTTGTTTGTTTAATGCTTCTGTCAAATCAATCTCATGCGGAATACCAATTACTTTGACTCACAACGGAGAAACATACAATATCACAAATAAGCAAACAAAGGTCGATGTCTGTGGTTTAGTAGCTCTACAAAATGAGTATGAAAATTATTTAGTATATATCAATAATAAATCTGATCAGATTATTGAACTAAATGAACAAACAAGTAGAATTGGGATGGCGAATTTCATATCTTTAGGTAATGAGGAATGTGGATAGGTTATCCTAGTTGAAATTTTTATAATGAAAAAAGAATTTGACTGGCTAAGAGGATCTATGTCTCAAACACTTTGTAATCCCATAAGGCATGAAAAATTTATCTTCCAATCTATAAAGGTATTACTATTATCAGACCCGTATCTAAGTTTCAAAATTTGACATATTAAATACTGTTACGGTAAACATATAACTCCCAAAACATCACATCAGTAACTAAATATACTCGCAAATGCAAAAAACATTCTTTTTCAAACATTTTCACGGGCAAGCTATATTGCATCTGCCATATAACTTGCTCAACATTGCAATGATAAACCATTGATTTTTTTCGCGCGCGATGTTTCAATGCAATACTTTTTCACGTTTACTGTAGCAATCAACTGAGCGTATATGTGGTTTACTGTTATTGTTTTTATTTGATTTTTAGATGGTTAAAATGACTAAAAATTATCAGAATTTGATGAAAAAAGGTTAGCTTACACACATAAACACGCCTAAGTAGTGAAAATCAGACGTCAAAAATAAACAGAGGAAAACAAAGTATTAGTTTTTCTAATTATTTTTTTACATAGTGCTCAGACAGGTGCAAAAATATATTTGATTAAATCAAAGTATAATTAATTAAACATTTCATTTCTTAATTTTGTAGAATCTAAATTAGTATGTCTTATCATTTCTTTTTCATACATATTTAACATCAATGTTATTTCAGTTGATAGTTGCATGATTAGTTTTAATTCTGATTCAAAATGTTTTGCATAATTTGGATTTGAGGATCGCTTCAAAGATAGATTACAATTTATTTCTGCAACTATGCATTTGCATTGAAATATCCAATAATAATTTTCTTTTTCATAAGCACTATTACTAATTAGGATGTTTTGTGTTTCTTCACGTAGGCGCATAAGAGTATTTTGCAATGTTTCAATACGTAAAAACAGATTTTGGATTGATCTGGGTTTATGTTTTGATTGCAGATTTTTCTCTTTAAATATAACATCACCGGATAAAATACTAATACTAAGAATTTGTTAGTTTTTCTAAATATCTTTTAATAGATTATTTTAGAATTGTTTGCTTCAAACACTCAATAGTGTCACGCTTTGCAAATATCAATGTAAATTTTCTACACGAAGCATTTGAAAGAATATTTCTTAAAGTATTAAAATATACTTTTTGAACCAGACCATTGTTACATGAATATGCACGTTCAAGCTCGCGCACATCCTGTTTGATTTGAGTAACTGAGACCTCTTTTGGAAGAATCATATTATCCTTTCTCACGTGTTGTTTATATTTATTGTTGTTTGTGTATACTAACACTATTTTAGTTTTACTAAATAATTTTTGTATAACTTTTTGGCGGTTTAATTATTAATCAAGAGTAATAATTTTTGAAAAATATTTTTTCAAATTTGTTAAATCTCGTTCATAGAATTCTTTCGCACTTGGATGTGAAGTTAAAACTGCTTGGCCTACATCAATTATATAAAATTTTTTCCCATCCGTCAGTATATTGTATTCAGAAATATCTGAATGGACCAATCCTGTTTCTTTTATTTTTTCAACATAACTTATAAGTGTTTTATAATCTTGTTTTGGATTTGTTGAACCAACATCACAAAGCCGAGAATAAGGTATTCCATTTTTACCTAGAAATTGCATTGCCAAAATGTTGTGTTTGAATGCTATCGGCTCAGGAACACTAATCCCTGCCTCATACAATAATTTGAGATTTGAGTATTCCTTTCTTGTCCATATAAACACAGTATCCTGTCTGTTTTTACCTGCACGTTCAAAACGTCTATCCCCATCTATATATTGTTGCATGTGCAAAAAAGACGCAGAACGCAAGCGATACATTTTGATTGCATTAAATTTACCTTCTTTTGTCATTGCACGATAGACATTTGCCTCTTTTCCTTTTGCTATACAATAATCCATATTGTATATTATTCCTTTTTTCATGAATCGCTCTAAGGTAAGTAGAGAATTTCTATCAAATACGCCCTCCTCAAGTGGCCAGTCTAATTTTGTTATTTTGTCTTCTCTGCGCGGAGCTTTCTTTTTTGATTGTCTTAATGCCATGTAATCCCAAAAAAGTCAAGATCCGCGTAGTAATTGCCTTCAAATACCTCTGAGTTTTTGCTCGGCCTGATTAAACATATAATAAAGATGAAGCGGAGCTATAATGAATCCAAGCAAACAATAATTCAGAGTTAATATGCTGATGAACAGATATTCGTACTTCTTCAGATATGCGTACGAGATAGGCGCGCAAAAAAACGCTAAAACCATAGCAAGAATCTTATTTTTCTTCATGAGAGTATAAGCTTCGAGCAGGTCATTTTGTTCATACATTTCCTTGACGTGAACCAATTCCTCTGAATTCAAGTCAAGACTATCACCTAATTTTTGTTCAGCCATAAATATCACTTAGTAAGAAGATGGAAATAAGAATTAAAAAGGTATTGAAGTGGGGCTTGTGCATGCTATTTTTTTAGGAAATTAAACACGCAATAGACGGTTGCGGCTACGAGTGAGATTGTTATTTGCGCAATTAAGATATCGGTGCCGAGAATGAACATATCCAAAATCGAGAGCACGACATAAAATACTGCAGGGTAAATCCAAATCAAATATTTTTTAGGCTGTTCAATTGCAAATGCTATGATTGGAAGAATTAGGAAAAAACAATCAATTGTTCTTGCTAAAAGCCCCGCCAAATCCCAGTGCAGGGCACTTATGAATTTGCTTTCAAGAAGCTCTATCAGATATGGAATTGCTATTGCAATCAGGGTTGCAAAAAGAATTGAAGATAGATGTTTTTCCATCGTTTTCTTGTAGTTTTCACAAAAATTGAGAATTAAATACGTGCTTACCCCCGCAAAGAGAGCATCTGGTATTAGCAATATTATCCTTTGGAGAATAAAACCTGTAGTATAGTAGTCGAAAGACGGCATGCCTGCAATTAATGCTAAATCCAAAATTATGACGAGAAGTATTGCTAGTGATGCTGTAAATGAAATTATTGAACCTAATGCGGCATAATTTGTTGCAGAGTTTTTATCCCATATCTTTATCCGCTTTGAAACTGCGAAGAGTACGCATAAACCAACAAATCCTATAAAATTTGAGACGGAACTCTCAAGTTGCATCATTTCAACCGAAAAACGGTATAATTCAGCCGATTCAAAATTGGATATGAATTGTTGCGGAACCGGAAGAAATGAGCCAAACTCTATAGTGTTTATTAAAGCGGTTATCAAAGCCAGAGCCAAGCTTGAAAGAATTCCGAAACCAATAAAAACCAGAAGATAGACTTTCAACTGATTTAGCGAAATATCAAAATCGGTTTTTAGTATTTTGAATTTCATTCTTTAACCTTAAAGATATCCTTTTCTCTTAAGCCAATCTGCCTGCAGATGATTATATCTCCAGACGATATCCGCTTTCTTATCGCCTTCTATCTCCCACGGCTTGATAAGAACAATGTCTCCGGGTCTGACCCAGATATTACGGCGAATCTTTCCGGGAATTCTTACAAGACGCTCCTTGCCGTCTTTACAATCAACCTGAAGACGCCCTCCTCCGACAGTCGCAATCACAGTTCCGAGCACTTCCCCCTCGTAAGGAGTCCTAACTCTTATTGGCCCATCCGACGGTGACGCACCACGGTTTGAACCACCTTGTCTTCCCCTATATCCACTTTGTCTAGAATTCATTTTATCACTTTGTTCTTACTGGAGATCTTGCTCCACACGCTTGACAAACAAGAAACCTTATACCATCAATATCTTTCAAATCAGTATCAGGAGCCTTACATTCATTGCACAGAACAAAGTACTTGATATAATTTGTAAGTCTCTCGTTAACTTGGCGTTCACTTAATTTAGCATGAAGAACAAGACGTGTTCCCTCAAGTGTTGAGGGAACTGCCAACTCTTTTCCAAAATATTTTGATAATTCTTTTGGATCACGTCGTATTTTTTGACAAATTTGATCAAAATTAGAGATTATTGCTTTTGAACCTTGTTGCACAACACGTGCCATAGGGGGCTCAAATCTCTGACCACTCTGAGTTTTGTCAGGCAGATTTGCAAACGCATTTTTTAACATTTCATCATAACTTTTCAAGTAACGCACCTGTATATAGATATATTCATGGGCAGAGGTATAAAAAGCAATGCGTAGTAAAAACGTAATGAAAGACGATATAATTAGAGTCCCGCTGATTAAACCAAAGAAAAAAAAAGGCCAGGATGTGGAGTATATTGATAAAAAAGTTGGAGAGTTGATACACGAAGATCAACGTTCAAAGATAAAACTTGAAAGCAACTTGAAAAATATAAATAAACAACAAAAAGTATCTGATACGGTTTTGTTCGTTGATGAAAATACACTAATTTCGCAAGTTGTAAGTAGTTTTCCAAGCACAATGTGGATTTTTAGTCAGGCAGGTATGCATTGCATTGGTTGTCCTGCAAGTGCATTTGAGAGCATAAAACAAGGTTGCCTTGCACATGGAATGAACGATAGCGAAATTGTAGATTTAATAAAAAAACTAAATGAACATATTAAATCTGAAAATACAAAAAGGTGAATAAAATGGGGTTTGGTTCGTCGGATTATATGTCAAGAAGTATGATGGGTTCAGTTGCAAAACGAGGTGGATCTGTCGCAAAAAAACCGGTTGTGCCCACAACTACTCCCAAAAGAGATAATGCAAAACATGGCAAGAAAGTGGTATATGTAACTCCACATCAGAATTCTGCAAAGGAAGAAGCTGCAAAATATGAAAAAAAAGGCATCAGAAACGAAATAAAAAGAGAGCAGGACGATACCGGAAAAACAGTTTTTGTGGTTTATATTTATGAATAAAAAAAAGTAATCGAACAACACAGATGTACATATATTACACTTGCACTTTTGTGGGCGAAAATCCACAAATGCAATTGAACGACATAGATTGAAGTGCATTTGCACAATGCACACGTACGTTTTGAGGTTTTGTATGGACAGAGAAAAAATATTAAAAGATAAAAAAGTCAGTATTTTAGTAGTTCATTGCGGAATACGTCAAAATGTTGATTTTGAAGTTGTGCGCGAACAAATTCCCGGGGGAGAAATTCCATTTTTAAAAACAGATAGAAACATAAACGCTCAGGAACTTTTGCGTATCGCACAACAAATCAAATTGCCAATAATCGCACCTGCTGGAAAATTCTTTCCTCAAAAAATGGGAATGAAAGATTTTTTGAAGTTGTGAAGATGAAAACATGAAGATAATGTTAGCTGTCAAACGTTTGAACAGAATCAAATAGATATATATATATATATACTGAGATTTTTCTTCATGTTTGTATTTCAAATTTTACAAAATTCAAGCACTTATAAACACATAGATACACCACAAAAATCAGATTGGCTTGATTATAATATTCAGACTGGTTATCCTACAATTTCAAATTATTTATACACTCCGTTTTACAACATTTACGAACAAGACAAGTTCGCAATACATGTTGTTAGTGGCTGGAACGGGGATAACTATTATCAATCTTCATCTATCAGCTCATTAGTTTCTGTTATAAAAAACATTTGCGTAGAAGTTAAACTGGATAAATCAATCGGGGATTATAAAGTCGGGGATGTTGTTAACATATTGAATCAGGATTGGAGTATAACTTACTGCTCCGGACGCACTAAAAACCTGACAGATTTTTTTATGATACTTATTTCGGAAGATACCGGGGAATCGATGTATATTGGGCATAATAGAAGAATCGCTTATAATGATTCGGATTATAGACCCGAGTTTCGCAATACCAAAGCTCATTTAGGTTGTAAAGATTTGGTGGATGTAGAAAATGGACTTGGAGATCTGAATGGAACAAGCATTTGGTTATTTGAGAATGAGTCTTTTTCGGAAAGTCGCATTCTTGATAATAAAAAAATAATACGCCCAAATCTTGGGTATGAGTTAACGTATAATACTCATGCAAAGGATATGAAATATTTTGATCTTAATTTGACGATAGAAAATAACTTTGAAGTAGCGCTAAATAACAGTAGTTTTATTGAAAAAAATGCCATTAAAATGGATCTTTATTCAAGTGGGCTTAGAATAATGAGTGAGAATCCATCACTAGCCGGCACCTCAAATCCAATTTACATCAAAATTTTAGATGAGAATGCAAATGCTGATGGAGTATATCCGATGCAAATTCTGTACAAAAAAAATGGTGAGGATTTTTATTCTCAGATTGAAATGGACAAACTAAAAGTTGTCCCTATTAGCTACGATAACTCTATTGATCAAATATGGGAAATAACTCAAATATCCAAATATGAACAGAACACCACTACATCCAGGTGGCTGACTGTAAAGGAGAGTTGCGCCCAAAAAAGCCCATATAAAGATTTGCAATATAATTTAGCAATGCCATTGTATCAAGACGAGTTTAATCAAAAATATAGATTTACTTCGCCTCGAAGTAGTATTCCGAGAATATTGATTTATAGTGCAACCACAGCAGACGGATTGGTTGAAATCGGATATGTCTCGCCAAGAGGTTCAGTATTTAATCATATAGATGAACAGAATGTAGGTTTAAGCCTTTGCGAAAAACAGATTCAACCGAGTTTGACGATGAAAACAAAAAAAGCTCGACAGAGTGAAACTCAGGAAAATCCTAAGGAGGAGCCGGAACAAAGCTCGTCTAATAATTCTTCGGGTCCCGAATTGCCGAAAGTTATACTTCAATATTACCCATCAAACAGTAGATTTGAAGGCTCATTACAGACAGATCAGAACTGGGATATGGGCAATCCGTATCCAAATCCGGTGGTCAAGTCCGGAGGGATGGTTCTTAATGTTCCGGTATCTTTGCCTCAGACAAGAGAGATTGTGCTTACTGTTCACAATAGTGCCGGACAGAAGATAGCAGAGCTTATTCCTCAGGGTCCGATTTCCGGACAATATACATTCACATTCAGGTTGGATCGCAACTTGAATTACGGAGCATATTTTGTCAGATTAGATGAGAAAATAGATGCAATAGGCCACAGCAAATCTTTGTCAAATCAAGATTCCAAGCCTATTGTAAGAAAATTTCTTATATTACCTGAATGATGATCGGGATACTTTGATACGGGTTTTATTGTTTTGAAACGAGATGCGCGCAAAAATATAATATGTTTATATGTTCGTTGGACGCATAGAAAAAAAAATCACTGCCCCAATATATACGCAAACATCAATGGCGCGACTATCGTTGCATCACTTTCTATTATGAACTTAGGAGTATCAACTTCAAGTTTTCCCCATGTGATTTTTTCATTTGGAACTGCACCTGAATATGAACCATAACTTGTTGTGGAATCAGAAATCTGACAGAAATACCCCCAACGCGGAATATCCCATTTCAAATCCTGAGTCATTAGTGGAACTGCACATATTGGAAAATCTCCTGCAATTCCTCCGCCGATTTGAAAAAATCCTATACTTGTTTTTACAGATTCTTCTTTATACCAATGAACTAAATGATGCATATATTCAAGTCCAACTTTAACCATTGACAAGTCTTTGATTTTCTTTTGCATCATACGAGCCACGATAATATTGCCCATCGTTGAGTCTTCCCATCCGGGCACAAACATAGGTAAGTTTTTTTGAGCAGCTGCCAATAGCCATGAATGTTTTGGATCAATTTGATATTCGGGTTCAAGAACACCTGAAAGCAAAAGCTGATAAAAAAATTCGTGTGGAAAATATCGTTTATTCTCGCGCTCTGCTTTTTGCCATAATTGAAGCAAATGATGTTCTATTTTTCTAAATGCTTCTTCTTCTGGAATACAAGTGTCAGTAACACGATTCATACCTGAATCATATAAATCTTGTTCTTCTTGCGCGCTCAAATGACGATAATTCGGAACGCGTTTGTATGAATTGTGCGCAACCAAATTGAAAACATCTTCTTCAAGATTTGCACCTGTGCAGGTTATGGCATGAACTTTATCTTCACGTATCATTTGCGCAAGAGAGATTCCAAGCTCTGCAGTAGACATCGCACCTGCAAGAGTAATCATCATTTTTCCATTATTTTCAAGATGATGTATATAGCTTTTAGCTGCATCTCTGAGCGTAGCCGAATTAAAATGACGATAGTGCATATCTATAAACTTTGTAATTTCCCCAACCATAAAATACACCTTGGACATTTACGACGTGAAAGGTTTTATAGCTTGGGGTTGAATAAACAGGTATAGGGTGTTGCGTTTTATCTCTAAACAAAAATCTAAACATATAGTTCTTTCTTTT
>CAZHIX010000029.1:0-14672 GCA_964532715.1 Microcaldota archaeon
CCACCGATCAATATACCCGCAGCAGATCTTGATACATTGCATTTACTAATCGTACAATTCAGAGATAGACGTAGAAATCTTAGAAGAACATTAGAGATTGCAGAAGTTGCTGAAGGCTCTGGTAGCACGGCTGCAGAACCAAATATAATTTTTAGATGGAGACCCCGAGGGGATTCGTGGGAGAAAGTATCTGAACCAGTTAGGTTTTACAAAGAACTAAACTTGCACACAGGTATGACTAAAGAACAGATACAAAAAGATAATAAAAAACGTCAAACGATATTGCAGTGGATGATAAATAATAAAATAGTTGATATGGATGCAGTAGGAAATATTTTTTCATTGTACTATTCAAACCCAGAAGAAATATATGAAATAGCCCGTGCAAACATTGAGTCAAAAAAATCAGATAAGAAGGGTTAAAGATGGTGCAAAAATGCAACAAAGAATAGGACTTTTATTTATACCCCCATCACTTGTTCAACAACTCGGCGCTAGATTTAAGGGAGTAGGCATCAAAGTCAGCTCAATGTTTCCGGGTCTTTCATACGACCTTTCTAATGCTCAGATAGAAGTATCGGCAATGCACTATGGTGTTGGGGCAGTTTTTTCAGCATTGTTTTTTGCAGTGTTTATATCATTCTTTCTTGGTTTTATAACGATAATTGGCGGATTTGAATTCCCACTAAACATAATTATACCATATTTGGCATTTATGGTTGTGTTTATGGGACTTTTTGTACTTCATATGTACTACCCAAAGATGCTTTCAAAATCAATAGCAACAAAAATAGATAGAGGGTTGTTATTCGCATGCAGAGACATGCTGATTCAAGTTTCTTCAGGAATTCCATTATATAAAAGCATACAAAACGTGGCAGAAGGACAATATGGGCAGGTTTCTATTGAATTTAAAAAAGTGATTGCCGAGGCACGTTCAGGAACATCGCTTACAACTGCACTTGAAAACATGGCAGTTAGAAATCAAAGTATTTATCTTAAAAAAATGTCATGGCAACTTGTAACAGCCATACGTTCAGGTGCAAGTCTTACAAAATCACTTAAGGGAATAATAAAATTACTTGTAGATTATCAAATGCGTTTAATCAAAGCATACGATTCAGAATTAAATGTAATAGTGCTATTGTATCTTTTGACAGCCGCAGTTTTACCGACAGTAGGTACAACAGTATTAGTTATATTCTCAGTATTTGGTGTATTGGGAATATCGCCAGAAGTTTATGCCGGACTTATAGGAGTAGGAATATTTGCTCAGATAATGATAATATCATACGTTCATGTAAGAAGACCGAGAATGTATGATTAGCAAGTGAGAAGAATGACAAATATAATTTTAAGAAGAAAATTCGTGCAAGTCGCAAGCAAAGACAACCCATCTACTATTGCTAGACTTCTGGTTTATGCAGGGATAGAACAACCACCAGATATTTGGCTTGGTTCACGACTTTTATTTGCGCTTACAATAAGTTTTCTAATAGCAATTTTGCCCCCGATAATATCCCAGGTTTTGGATATGGATATCGGTTTTGGATTTCCAGGAAGATTCAATCTTGCATTCATGTTTGGATACATGATACTTATTTTTTCAATTTGTTTTGCAACAATTATTGCATTGATTTATTTGCACTTATATTACATGATACATGACAGAACAAATAGAGTTGAGGAGGTGTTGCCAGATTTTCTTTTGATGGTTGCAGCACACATGCACGCAGGATTAACACCATTTGCAGCATTTCAATCGGCAGCTCGCCCGGAATTTGGACCACTTGAAAAAGAAGTGAAAAAAATTGTAGCATACTCCATGGGATCAGAATCATTTACAGATGCGATAGGCGCACTTACAAGACATGTTGAATCACCCATACTAAAAAGAACGATGAGTTTTTTTGAGAATGGACTTCGCTCGGGTGGAAAACTTGCAAGCCTCATAGAAACAGCTGCGGAAGAAATAAGAGACCTTGAGGAAATAAAACGCCAAACAGTGCTAAACACACGAACATACACCATATTTTTAGTGTTTATACTTGTGGGAGGATTACCCATACTTCTTGCTATATCCACAGAATTTTTATCCATATTTTCATCAATGCAGGCGCAAATTGGAAAAGATACTGCCACTATGGTTGGTTCACTTATGTCCCCAGATTTGAATTTAGAGCCGGAATTTGTTGATAAGATGGCGGTAGTCATAATAGTATCCACAGCTACGCTAGTAAGTTTGTTTATTGGAGTGATATCTGAAGGAAAAGTCTTGTTTGGTCTAAAGTATATGCCCCCATTAGCAATACTTTCATACTTTTTCTTTTACATCGTGAAAATGGTTCTTAACGGGTTTTTGGGTGCGTTCTTCTAATTTGAAAAACACACAGAAACTTTTTGGTTTATTAATTTGCACTCAATAAAGGAAAAAGGAGATTTTATGATGAGTATTAAATGTGCAAAGTGTCAGTGTGAAATAGAGGATTATAAGAGCATGGTTCAGATAATAGAAGACGCAGGATATACAGCCACATATTGCGCAAAATGTGGAGAAGAAGTAAAGAAAAGAATTACACAAAGAGATAAATCAATTAAATGAGTTTTATTTCTAAATGGAGTTTGCAAGTATTTTATCAAGTACTTTTACAACAAGAATTATCAAAATAGATACCACCACAAAACCTTTTGGTTCAAACTTCAGCCCACCCATATTAGTACCTGAGCTTACTCCAAGTATTCCTGCTTGTGATTGTGGTTGAGATACAGATATCTTTGACATGCAGATGATACTCAATTTAGATTTAAATTGGTTTGTATAACAAGATTGGCATGTGCGCACTACAAAAGTTGAGTAACAGAACCAGATGATACATCAAAACAGAGTTGCCAGTTGTAAAAATACAAGCTTGATATACAAAAACAGGACTAAAAATTACAAGAAAAAAAAGACTCATACGAATGGACGCGCGGATGTTTTTACTAAACGCCATACACTCATGTGAGAAACATTATATCGCTTTGCAATTTCGCGAATGGACACAAATTCAGTCCAATACGTCTTTAGTATATCGGAGCGAACTTGGGAGGGAATTGCACTTTTTTTTATATTGCGAAATGTACTACGAGTTATATCAGAATCTTGTTTTCGTTGCCCACTAGACAAGGTTTTTGAGGTTTTTGAGCCTAATTTTAAAATGACAATTAACCCAGTGATTGCTATAAGGCATAGAGCGTGTTTGATTAGTTGCTACTTGGACTAATGAGTCTGTAGTACTAAACGATTTTTGGGTTTTATCTTCGGTTGTCATTTCACTCTCCTCCACCATTTTCTCTCAAGGAGAACACGTGATGGATAACATACTTTTGCCAAAGGAGTATAAAAAGGATTGTAACAACTAAATCAGTTGCAAAAGAGTGTTTTATAAATAAAAAAACCATATGAAACATGTGGTTTTGACTTGGATAAGAAAACGAAATTCTAAAAAAGAACACAACGACTTAGAACAGAAAAGAGGATATGTAGAGCTATCTAACAACTCCGACAGTATAGATCAACAAATAATGAGAATCGTACCAATAAAGAAAAATAATGCTCAGCGAAAAATACAAAATGGCGATGAACCAAACATATATAACATTAAAGAAAAGATTGACGAACTAAAAACAAATGAAAAAAATCCTCATTATTTCATAACGTCAGAGAATGCTACAGAATTTATTTGTGAAGTTGTGAAAGCGGACAAAATAGAGCTACTTGAAGAACTTTTGATTAATGAAAAATTTATTGATTCACTTGATTTTGAAAATCAACAACCGATTCTGGAAGCTATTCGAAACGAAAACTTAGATATGATGAGATTACTAATACATGCAGGGTATAATGTGAATTCAAGAAAATCGGATAAAGGTCGAACACTGTTGCATAGTGTTGTGTCTGAAATCTATAAAAAACAAAAAGAAATCATAGAATTGCTACTAGAAGAAGGAGCGAACCCCACTATCAAAGACATTGATTCTAAAACCGTTTTGGATGTTTTTAGTGCAGATCCAAAACTCAAAAAAATTATTGAAGAAAAATCAATAATAGTTATTCGTCAAAAAAATTTGCCAGTAAAAAATGAAATCACTCAAAAAGAGCTAAAGAAGATTTCAGATATTATAAAAATAGAAACTTACAAAAGCACACTTAGAGAAATGAGATATGAGGGAATAAACGATGTTGATTATGAAAAAGAATTTGATGAGCAAACTACAAAAAATAAATTAAGGATATTGGCATATGCGATTAGAGTGATTAATAAAAAACCGAACAGACTTGGGGTAAGATATACCTTGACTGAACCCGCAGTTACACCAGATCAAGTATATCACAGTAAGATGGCAGATTGCGATGGATTTATTGTTTTATACGCGTATTTGGCAGAACACATCGTTGGGATAAAACCACAGGATTTCACAATTATAGATATAAGGAATAAATTTTTAGATAAAAAAACAAAAAAAGAAGAAAAAATTGGCCATACGCAGGGTATGATTAGAATTGAAAATGAATACTACCTGATTGATATGACTATGGGAAAGAATTATACTTTCAGACAAGTTGAAAAAAAACCAACAATACAGGAGCTTGCAAATGAAAATCTAAGGATTTCGGGCTATCGAAAAGAGAAGATAGTACCTATATGGGAAGAGATTAAAACTTATGATGGATACAAAAACTATTTGTTATCAAAAAACAATGACCAAATAATATCGACTTAAATATAAGTTTGTGAGGATTACAAATTTAGTAATTTTTTTGCAGTATTTGCCACGCGCTTACGTTTTGAATCTTCACATAATACAAGTAGAGTTGCACGCTCAAGACTGGCTGATTCAAGAGAAGAAGAAATTGAGGATATATCACATAAGTTGCGTGAAACGTTATTGTCGTTAATCAAAACGTTTACTTGAGATTTAAATTGAGAAGGGATATCAACCAAAGCATCAGGGCATCGTTTAGATAAATCATTTTCAAAATCATGACTTAAAATATAATTTTTTGTATCTTCGTTCAGATTTGCCCAACTAACTACATATGCACGTTTTAGAAGTTTGCGATTGATAAGACGAGCGCAAAGAGCAGAACTTGATTTAGTTCTTAGAAGTAAATCTAAAAGTGAATTATCATTATAGCGTGAAATTACATTTGGGTCTATTTGTTCAAAATTGACTGCGTTTTTTAGTGCAACCTGAAGCATTTTTCTTGCAATCCTAACTGCGTGATGATAATAAACTGCATGAAACATTGAAAAACGAGCAAGAATAACGGATTCTGTGGCCTCAATTCCTCCTTTTTCAATTTGTATTTTTGAGGATTTGTAAATCATTTTAGCAATTATTCTACTCCAATCAATTACACCGTAAGCTACACCAGTATAGTGAGCATCGCGCAACAAATAGTCAAGACGATCCGCACCGACATCGCACGTAAGTACTTGACCAAAAGATTTTCCAAGCATTAATTGAGCGATATTTTTTGAATCAAAATTTTTTGATAAGATGTCGTGAATTTGACCATGGGTGATTAGTTTTTTTCCAATTTGCTCGTGCGTACCAGTTGTTGGTGAAAGTATTGATTCGCAATCATGAGAAAAGGGCATGTGCCCAATATCATGTAAAAGAGCACATAAACGAAGTTGAGATAATTCATCATTATTCAGACCAATTTTTTGCCCGATTTTTGAAGCAAGATGCATTGTCCCAAGAGAGTGTTCAAATCGTGTATGATGCGCACCCGGATATACAAGATATGTCATTGCAACTTGACGTATTTGCCTTAGTCTTTGAAAATCTAAACAGTCTATTATTTCCTGTTCAATATCACTAAATTCTATTTGACCATGAATCGGATCACGAATATTCATAGAACAAAAACACGCTCACAGTATTTAGGCTTTTGCCCATTCCCCACGTCTTTTTTCAATCACTAAACCTTCATCTGCCATGATTACCAATACCGCAGTTATTGCATCAGATGGCAAGTTTAGTTTAGATGCAATTTGTACTAGATTAGACGTACCTTGATTAAGTAAAACGGAGATTAGAGGCTCAAGACTGTTTAAATATGATTTTTTTATTACATAATATTTCTTATCGAATCCACGAACTCCACAAACATCTTCGTTTTTTATTTGCACTTTGATATTTTGCATTTGTATTTTTGCCTCAGCTTCGTTTGAGATAACCATATAGCCAAACTTTTGCAAATGTAAAATTGAATTTATTTGCGGATTGGTAACAGAATTAGTAATTTGATTAGAGGATAATGGTGCACTTGAAGAAGAATTTGAAGATGTGGCAGAAATTTGTATATTTTCAGATGTTGAAATAGAAGAAGAGTTTACATTCATAAAAGAGGGTGAGGATGAAGATGGATCATGTTTAGATAGAATTTGTTTTGTTGAATATTTGTTAGATGGGTTTGACTGTAAAGATGAAACATGTTTTGGAGCAAGGTTATCTGTTAGATAGTTGTCGGTGGAGGGGTTTGACTGTAAAGATGAAACATGTTTTGGAGCAAGGTTATCTGTTAGATAGTTTTTTGAGGAATTTGGATCTGAGTTTTTTTGAGTCGCATTTACAACGGCTTGATCAGGATTATGATTGGGGTTATAAAAGGCAGAATCTTGCGAATACATGGACGTGCTTCGCTGAAATTTACAGGCTTGAAACACTTTATTAGTTATATTATATACTCCTTGAGGGTATTTTTGGTTTTTGAAGACAGTTATGTATTTTTTCAAAATCATATTTTCAAGAGTAGAGATTTCTTTTTCATCAAGTATTTTGTTGGTATTTTGCTCGGTTCTTTCAAAAAAACGAATTTTTGACAATTTGTTCACGAGTGAACGCTCTGTATCCAAAAGTGCGACATTGCTCTGAACGGGATAACCAAATATTTCCATTTTTGCATCTATATTACAAATCAAAATTGCACCAGGTCTGAGCTGATATATATCAACAACCGTAGATTTTGAAAAAGGTACACATATCGGAGTAGGAACATGAACATATAATCCATCTGAATTTTCTTGTTTTTTTATGTGCGTTTTCATATTTGCACCAGACATAATTTGACTATAACCTAATGATTAAACCAATAATTTTTTTTGTATAATTTTTCCATTTGGAGTTTTTTCTTCAAATACTTGTTGAGTAAATGAATATACTTTTGCAGATTCAGAAGAATACATATCTTTTGGTAAACCTGCTTTTTCACATAATGCTTCGAAAAATTGAATAGGAGTAAAATTCCATTCAGTGGCAACCTGTGCCAATAGAAGTCCAGAGCGATTTCCATATTCTATTACAAGACCGTCTTTACCGATTTTGATATTTTTATGTCGCTCACGGGCAGGGCATTTAAGTATTGAAGGAGTAGATAAAACACTTACTTCAAAGAGTATATTCTCAAGTTCGTGCTTAGGTATCGGTTCAAAACGCGGGTCGTTAGTACATGCATGAATAGAAGCCAAAGCTACTGCGTCCAAAAGTTTTGGCGGGTTTTGAATAAAACCAATACAACCTCTAAGCTCGTGTTTTGGGTAAGTATGAACAGTTACAAACACACTATGAGGTTGGTTAAAGATTTTTTTGCCCTTGTTTTCAAACTCTGCAAGTTTGAGACCACAAATATGACAAGTCGCTATGTTGCGCGCATATTGCACAAGAAGACGCCCGTCGCTAACACAAAACTCGTTGCTCATGAAACATATATACAGCCCAACCCTTATATCACTAATGCGATATAATTATACATGGAGTTTGTTAGTAGAATTCTGGCAATCAGAAAACCGCAACAGAACCTGCTTGATGAACTTGAAAAACAATATTTGCAGATAGCAAATGACTATGGATACGTGCCAGTTCAAGCACCCGTTTTTTTGTGCGTTAAAAGACCAGATAGCCAAGTTTCAATTGAAGTGCAATTTGGAAATGAAGATAAAGTTGAACAGAGTCTGAAGAATTTAGTAAGAACCTCATCAGACACTTGCATTTTTATTACATCTTCAAAAGCCAGAACGCTCAGGCTTGAGGAGACACGCGCATTACTGTTAAAAAAATTTCAGATAAAACAACAAAAATATTATTTTTTTGATATTGAGAATCATAGAAAAATTACGGCGAACGTTGAGTGGGAGAAATTTTCATCAAGAGCAAACAGACCCGATTGGGCAATAGCAGGACCAATGCCATCGCAACCTATTTTTAGAAAGAAAATTCAAAGAAATCCTACAGGGAATGTAGATTAGTAGTACAGAGTGAATAGAAAAAACAGATACACACATAATCAATACATTTATATTGATAAATTAACACAATATATATGTTTTATATGTGCATGATAACAAAAAACAAAAATTCGGAAGTAAATAATCGACGAATTTTTAGCAAAAAAGATACAAAATGTCTTGTTGAGTACGTATTTTCAAAAGCTGAACAAAAAGAAGCTAAAAAAACTAAAGCCCAAAGAGTCCTTGAGATAAATATAGAAAAATTTGCTTCTTTAAAAAAATGCAATATAACCAAAGAACGAGTTGAATCACTCAGAGATAGTTTGCTTGAACTTGACCAAAAAAATGAAATGTTTGAAATTGAGAATACACAGGTGTCTAATTCAAAAAAAATAATCTTGAAATTTTTTGCATCGGTGGTACCAATAGCATTGTATTGGCCACTGATCACGGATGCTATAGATAAACAGATTTTTGAGCTAAACACAGGGATTACGCAGATAAAGGATGTTGTCTTTTGCTGGTTAAATAACTATTTTATACATGTACCGATGTTTGCGTCAATAAGTCAATTCGTAGATTCGGTTTTGTTATTCTCACAAAAACAGAACAGTTATATCAAGATTTCGTTCAAACTTGATGGATTTATAGAACAAAAATTATTGCAAGGACTTGATGAGAAGGAATAAATACTATTGTCTCCTATTTAGACATGCTAAAATTGATATAGTATGGAGAGAATATGCCACACCCATCTCAAGCAAGAAAACAAGTTGATCATGCGGTTCATCAACAGCCTAAGCTGGAGGACATTGATAGTTGGATCAAACGAGTATACCCTCAAGGATATAAAACACTTGTAGATGCCAAGGCGATTCAATTTTCACAAGATTCACAAGAGGAATTTTGTTTCTTATTTCCAAACAAAAAATTTAATGCACTTGAGTCGTTCTATTTGCAATGTTTAGAAGAAAAAGAGAGTAGCATTGAAAATGCGCATTTTTGGGTAAGTATTTTTCTTGAAAGAGTACGGACTCCGTGGTACAAAAATAATGCGAAGGGATTTATTGAAACCCGTAATCTTTCAGTAAATGAAATGAGAGTGATAAAAGCGTTTTTTGTCATGCTTGATGATTATGAGAAAAAACTTGAAAACCATGGGCTGGTGGATGAAAAACAATTATTAGCAATTTCTAACACATCAAACGACACTAAAGAGAAGAATATGATAAGACTCCTACTTTCTAGAAGAGAATTCATAAAAAAGTACGGCGGTTCAAAAAGATTACAGCTTCAGTGGTTGACAGAACTTCTTAGAGATGCATATTCCATAGATACGGACTCACCGATGAGTATAGCAGGACAACGACCCATGTTTGAAACAAATAAAGACAAGACTAGCCCACAAGTAGTAGCAGTACAAATTTCAAGAGATATTTTTGAAAAGACATTTCAAGATATTGGGATGAGTAAAGACGAAGCCAGGGTAGCTCGGATTGAGCTTTCAATGAAATTTTAGCACATATTTAACACTCGTTTCGCATTTCCACCCTAATTAAAATCTTTAACTCACTTAAACTAGTTATGGAAGAGTTTACTTCGGATCAAAAAAAGATTCTTTGTCGTTTTTGCACAAACACAGATAAACCTACATTTGGACTCGTTAATTTACCACAAGTGGTTTGCGGAGCTCTTTTTTCAAGATACTCGCGCTCTACAAAATCTGCAAGACGTGTTCTTCTTGAAGAATTTATTTTAGACCCACAGATGAAGTTTGATGAAATAGTAGGAGAAAACAAAAATTCTGCCATGAGCCAGTTAGTTGCAACTCAAAAGGCAGAAAGCTTCTATGACCGAGTACTTGTAGGTTATGGAGATGACTCTGTCGCGGAGTTGGGCGGGGCGCACATCGCATGTGAAGAAGTATCAAATCTTGCAACTAAATTCATACAAGACGCACGCATAGGGATTTCACCACTTGAAAAAAGCACACGCTATGTTTATTTTCATCAAAAAAATGAAAATGGAAAATATAGATATTACCAAGGAGCCGAGATTGTAGATTCACAAGAGTATATCAAAACATGTGATTTACTATTTGACACTTATGTTAGATTACAACACCCACTTGGAGAATACCTTAGAAAGAAGTATCCGAAACCCCAACCAAAACCAAATGAGGAGCCGATTTCTGATCGCGCATATGAATCTACAATAAAAGCTAAAGTTTGCGATCTTTTGAGGGGATTGCTTCCTGCATCAACACTTACAAATACAGGACTTTACGGTAATGGACGGGCATTTGAGTATTTACTTACAAGAATGTATTTTGCAGATTTGCCAGAAATAAACGCCCTTGCGACACAGATGCAAAACGAATTATCCCTTGCTATCCCGTCTTTCGTGAAGAGAGCAAACGACAAACATGGACAGGCAACACAACAGTATTGGAAAGCGTGCAAAAAAGAAACAAAAGAAGAAATAACACGACTTGCACTTGAACAAAAAAATAAGCAAAATCCAGAGGTTGTATTAATTGAGTATGACAATGATGCCGAACAAAAAATAGTTGCCTCAATACTTTTCTCAGAAGGAGAAATTGACTATCAATCTGCTAAATCAAAAGCATATGAGATGACAAATGAAGAGCGTCTTTGCATATTGTCAGCATATGTTGGATTACGTTCAAACCGTCGGCACAAGCCAGACCGCGCATTTGAACATGCCCATTACACATTTGCGATTTGTGGCAATTTCGGCCAGTTCCGCGATTTACACCGCCACCGTATGCTCACTCAGAAAAGACAATTGCTCTCCTGCAATTGGGGCTACGACGTCCCACAAGAATTAAAAGATGCCGGTTTGGCAGAAGAATTTGAAAAAGCGATGCAAGAGGCGAAGAGGACTTACGATGCGCTTGTCTCTTCCAAGGGTCTTGCCCTCGCACAATATGTTGTACCGATGGCATATCGCTTGCGCTGGTATTTTCATTTGAATTTGCGCGAAGCATTTCACTTAATAGAATTGCGCTCGATGCCACAGGGACATGAAGATTATCGCAGAGTGGCGATAAAAATGCATGATGAGATTTTGCGAGTGCACCCACGACTTGCATCATTTATGAAATTTGTTAATAGAGAAAATGTTTCTCTTGAGCGTCTTGAAGCAGAGAAAAAAATAGATGAGAAGTTAAAGAAACTAAATGAAAAGAATTAACAAGACTTATTATAAATTGAGTTAACATATACCCATCAGCATATCCACATTCAAATTTGCAATTGAGTTTTTTGTAAGTTTATCGGTTAATTTGCATTATACTTAGCAATAAAAGAGGGATTTGATGTGAAGGTATGTATAAAAGCATTTGTTAGACATAAATAAAGTATAGTAAAATTGGAAGTGGTTTTGTGCGTAACGTATTTTTGTTTACAATGATTCTTGTGTTATGCGGAGCATTTTTTGCTCAGGCGTTTGTGGGAACTGATACTACAGTAAATTATGAGCAGAGTAGTTTAAGCATCCAAAGAAATCTCATAATAAAACAAGCAGGGTATGTGAGTTCTAATACTGGAGCTGCACTTGAAAAATATGAGAGTATAGTTCAGTTGATAATAAAAAATAATGCTAATGTAGCTAAAGACAATGCAGTGATCACAGAGGATTTAACATATATACCAATTGGTTCAAGAGTTGAATTTAATATACAACCAATAATTGATGGAAATTACGCAAGATGGAAAGTAGATAAACTTGAAGCCGATCAGACATTGATAATTAGATTTACTACGCCTTCAATAATATCTAAAAGTGCATTTGAAAAACTAAACCCACCCAAAATAGAATTTGAAAAAAAACAGGCTATTTTACACACTACTGAAAGTACACGTGTTGGTTCAACGATTCAAGTGACGATAAGTGATGTGAGGGGAGTCGTAATACCAAACGCATATATTCAGATAAATTACCCAGATGGAGAATCAAAAGTTGCACAAACAGACGCAACAGGTCAACTTAAACTAATTGCACAACAAGTTGGCGTTTATTCATTTAATACTGCAGATTATGAGATACAAAACCTTGCACTAACCACAGTATCTCAAACAACTCAACAAGAGGAAGAACAAACCCCCAACAATAATCAACAAAAACCAGTGGAAAATCAATCAACAGAACAAATAAACATTGTTGAAATGATATACTCAAATTGGCAGATAATAGTGTTGATAATTATACTTATAGTTGCATATTTTGTGTATAGATACCTAAGTGCACCAGTAGAAACAGAAGAATCAGTTATTCCCCCAGCACCAGCTACACGCCCAGCTATTGACTCTGAGAGAAAAGATGAAATAATGGCACGTGCACAGAAAATGAATGAGAATAAACCAGAGGATAGCGGGTTTACAGACACACACAATAAAGATGAATCTGAAAACCAAGAATTAGATACATATGGTTTAATACAAAAAAGACGTATGAGCGCTCATAATAATATTGATGAAACTACTCAAGATACAGAGAATACACAAAATAATTTTTCAAGCCAAAAACAAATAGACGAACTTTTAGACAAAGAAGAAGATGAAAAAGACATATTGACAACAGAACAGGAACACACACAAAAAGAGATAGATAGTGTAGATGATGCTGAAATTGACGAAGATGCGATAAGAAAAACTATTGAAGAACTTGAACAGCTTAGAAAAGAGCTCAAAACAAAATCAGAACAACATGATCAGCAGATAAATGAAGATGGGCAAAATGAGAGACAAGAGCACGAGGGGAGTGTAGAGCAAAAAGAAATGGAATTTCAAGAGATTGGTGAAACTTCAGCTATGCCATTACAGTCCATAGTACAAAGCGCACGAAAATCTCAAAGAGAATCAAGTATGAATGAAGATATTACACAACTTCTAAAAGAAGAACATGAAGAGACTAAGAATGCAGTTGAAAAAAAGAAATCAAAGAATTTGACTAAAAAGATAAAAGTAAAATCAAAAAAAGTGAAAACAACAAAACAAAAAGAAGTTAATAAAATAAAACAGACAAAAAAATTAAAACCCAAAAAACCTAAATCCACAAAAATTATTTCAAAAAACAAGAAGAAAAAGAAATAGACGATAGTGAATGCACGCTATTTGAAGAATTTTAGCTTGTTTGCTTAGGTCTGAAAAGATGTGTGACAGGAGTTGTTTTGAGTCTATTGACTCCAAACCTATTTTATTTTGATATGTGAAGATTAGAATATGCAAATAGAAAAGGCATTAGACATCCAAGAAATGATAGATGAAATAGTTAGCACGCTAAATTATGAAGATGCGAATAATGCCCAGAGTAGCGCACATTTGAATCAGCATAGAATAATTTGTATGCGCTCGTTTGATTCAACTGCTAAAGCATATGCAAGAATTTGGTCGTTCCCACAGATGTGGCAAAAAGCACTTGATGTTTCAACTTTTTATGTGATTGAAGTTTTAGCACAGCACTTTGATAAATTACCTCAAGATAAAAAAGAACAAACACTAATTCATGAGCTTTTACATATTCCAAAAACGTTTTCAGGAGCGCTACTTGACCATAACCACCCAACAGCGCCAGTTAATCAAACACGCACTATGAAGCTTTGGAAAGAGTATATAAGAAAAAAACAAATAATGGAACGAATAAGAGATATTAATCAAGATTGAATTTATTCACTTTTACAAATGAAGGAGTTTTATCTTCTATAAACGCCAATACCAATTCCATTCTGAGTTGACGGGCAACTGCTATTTGCATATTAAGAGATTTTACAGATACTCCCCATTTGGAGTCAACCAATCTTAGAAGAATTTGAGCTCGCTCTTGCTCTCTGCCAACACCACGTGCATAAACTCTCCAATATTGCACAGAGTGAGTATTAAAACGCACAATTCTCCCCGCAGAACGTAGATTTGAATACAGTATAAACTGTTCATTTGCACTTGGAAGTTTACCGATTGATTTTGGAGCTTTTGTTTTGAAAGTTTTTAGAATTTGATCTATACTCATCTTTTTTTTATTTTCATATACTTCTGTAAGTCCAAATGATAGCAAATATGCAGTCTCAAGCGGATGAAGAATTACTTCTGATTCAAAACTTTTTCCAAAACCAGATTGCAATATGCTCACTTGCTCATTTGTATTTGCAACAAATTGCCCATCAATATAGTTTACCATAGAACTCTTAGAATGCGCGCATGTAAAAACCTTACGATACCACTAATTTTCTAATCATTACATCAGATTTGCTCAAAGAGCACTCAAGCCTAAATGGCTTTAGTACGCAATTTGTTTTGGAACAAATCACAGCCAGCGCGGGTGCGCTGTCGCGTCTCCAGTCGCTTACGCGCCTGAAGATGCTACATCCAACGA
>CAZHIX010000030.1:0-2070 GCA_964532715.1 Microcaldota archaeon
CTTTAGTTTTTTCATAAATTTATTTAACGAGAGGAACTTATTTCGGGATATGACATTTGTTTAACCTCACATTAAGCTTTTAAATTACAATTCGGTGTTTTGAGCAAGGTAATATCATGCGCGTGTATATCTTGGGTTTATTATTGGTTTGTCTGTTGGCATTTGGGTGCGTTCAAGCTCCGAAAGTCGTTTCATCTGCTAATGTATCTTTACAAAATGATTCAAATTTAGATTTGAGCAACAAGACACCTTCTAACAATACTATTTCTTATTTTGACCCGTGTGCGTACACTACTAACGTTTTGTCTTCAGATGAATGCTTTTTGAATTATGCAAAATCTAAATCAAATGTTTCATATTGTGAGCGCATATACATGATAGATCGACAAGATGAATGCTATGCAAATTTTGCACCCTTAGATTCAAATTTATGTTCTAAATTGGTATCTTCGCAATTGCGTTCAGATTGTTATTATAATCATGCAAAGCTTTCAAACAATACTGACTTATGTGTAAAAATATCAAACACTACTATAAAAGAAGACTGTTTGCAAGAACTTTCCCCGCCCTGTTCATTTGAGCCAGATGAGAGTTCAACTGCACTATGTCTTGCAATTTATCACAACTCTTCAAGTTTTTGCAAATCTAGCGATCAATGTCTTTTTGAGCTTGGAGTAAAAAACAAGAATCACGCATCTTGTTTGCAAATTTCTAATTCAAGTGTTGCGCTTAAATCTGCATGTAATGCCGTTGTAAACAATAACATCAGTCTATGTAATGAATCCGGTATTGATGTTGTTGCAGATTACTGTTATCAACTCTCTGCGTACGCTACTGGTAATTACGTTTGGTGCACTTTAGCATTTTCGGGCAGTCCATATCGGGCAAACTGTCTAACTCATTTTGCATCTATTAGAAATGAGCCGTCCATATGCAAATTCTCAAGCTCAGAAATAGAACGTGATAACTGTTATATGAATTATTCAATTTCAACTGGGAATTATTCTGCATGTGATTTAATCAAAGTTTCATTGTTGGATTCGCAATGTAGAATAACTACTGCTCTAAAAAACGCAGATATGTCTGCATGTAATGGTCTTTTGTATAGCTCTAGAACTAATTGTTTTAATCTTGTTTTAAGCGGTTCTGTACCAATAAAGAGTTTGCAATCCTGTTTTGATATATCTGATGAGCATATTGATCCATGGGAATATCGTTGCCTTTCAGATTATGCGCATCAATCTAAAAATAGTTCCATATGTGATTTAATTTTAGATTCAAAATATAACTCTGAATGTAAATTTAGATTTTCATAATTTCAAATGAGTTTTATACGATTACTTTTTCTCTTTTTGGTTTTTTTTCTTTTTAAATATGTTCTGTTTTTAAATGTTCTCATTGTCTGTTTATACGACCAGTATTTTTTTGCTTAACGCAAAATATCAGATTAGTTATGGGGGATGGGCATGAGTAGGTTTTATGAGCAAGAGCAATATGTTGATCAGTCCTTACAGCGACCTTCAATGGATTTGCGCGATGAATTTGTAAAAAGTAAAAATCCACTTGTAGATGCTCCAAAGCCTCCTCGCCTTGTAGATTCAAAACTTATTCGTGATGCGTCTTCGCTTGCAAAGCTTTTTTGCGATTCAGTCTATGAATTTCGCACCTGCAGAAAAGAGCTTGAAGATGGTGCGTGCAGGCTTGAGCGTTTGGGGCGGATCGGAATGCTTGTAAATAAAATGCGTGCAAGACAAATGGTGTTAGATTTTGCTCCAGACGATTCATCATCATCTGATGACGAAAATTCTGAGAAGACTGAAATTTCGGATTAAACATGTTACATCCATTTTTAAATTTATTTCTCTCAATATTTTTCAAGTTGTGTTTATGCTAGAACAAGTATTTTGTGCATCCGGGTTGCCCTCTGTTCTAGTCGTATCTATTATTCTTATTATCCTCTGATTGGGTTCAACCTCACTTTAGACCCTTTGGTTGGACCTTTTTTTGTGGGTCTTGAAAAATTATATTTTATTTCAATCAACAACTTAAATCGAGTCCACTTTTAATAAC
>CAZHIX010000030.1:2080-14590 GCA_964532715.1 Microcaldota archaeon
AAAAATAAATTTGTAAATAATTTGTCTAATATGTCTTTTAGTGATAAAAAAACTAATTTTTATTGTCGTCAATTTGTTTTAACAAGTGATGCTCCAGGTGGAAACGGAAGAACAGTTTTTTTGAGTAATAGTGATTGGAAAAAAATTCAAGTACAAAATTCATCGCAATCTTTTGTAAAAAGCAATACTTCTACAAAACCTTTATCTGAACCTATACTAAAACTTCCTCCTCCTGATAAGTGTGGGCCTGGATTGCTTGGGTAAGTTTTTTTACTTACTTTTTTAGTTGTTTTAGAGTATGAATCGTGCAAGACGCAATGTTTTAAATAAATACTAGCGTTTGTATTTCGTGCAAATACTACAAACTCTAAAGAGTATAAACATCGGAGATCTTGCGTATGATGAAACACAATCTCTTTATGATATACTCGATGAGATTGAGTACGATTCTACCCTTGAGGATTCAAAAAGTCTTGAATTTTTATTTGATTTCTATATGCAAAACCCAAAGTTATCTAAAAAAATAGATTCTATTATTTTGAGTGCAAATTCTAGTTGTGAGATTGTTAATCATACGTCTGGTTCTAATGCTAAAAAAGATAATCAATCTCATATTCGTTTATTTGCAGACAGAATGGGGAAGTATCCTCCAGAACAAAGACGTCAGTTAAGTGCAATTGAATCTCGTGTCATTTTACTTGAACAAAATAAAATGCACCAAGAGCGTGTAAAAAAGTCTAGAAACGAAAATCAAAAAATAAAATATCTCCTATTAGTTTGCTCGGATGCGCGTATGGGTGGGATGTTTGATTTTGATTCTTTTGATTCTTATGCAATAAAACCAATTTATGTTGCTGGAAATGTTTCTGCTATTTTTTCAAGAAAAGAAATGAAAAATATTTTTTCTCAAATGGATGAGAATTCTGCAGTAGTAATAGTTGCTCATGCACATTGTGGGGCAGTTCATTGTGCAAAAGAAAGTGCGAAGTATGCAAAACTCAAAAATATATCTGATCTTCTAAAGCATGTGGATGCAGGTGGTGAGTTTCAAAATTTGCAAAAACAAATAATTTCATTATCTATCAATCCTGATTTTCTAAAAGCATCTAAGAAAAAATCAATTCGTATTCTTGGTGCATTTGCTAATTTAAATTCAGATTCAGTAGGTTTTAGATTTATAGATTCTAATTCTTTATATCGTAGTGATAAATCTCTTGAGAGACGTTTGGACTCAAACTTTAAGCAATCCAATTCTGATCAGAATCTGTCTACTAAACAGTATGCGCACGCAATTGTAATATCAAGTCCATCGCTACCTTTTGATTCAAGAGAAATATTTGATTGCGGTGCAAATGAAATTTTTTGTGTGAGTGCATCTGATAATTCAGATTCAAAAAAATTAGCGCAAAATAGTTTGGCTAGTGCTGAAATGGCACTTCAAAATCTTTTGGATGAACCTGCAATCGCATCTACTGAATATTCAGTCAAAAATAATTCTACAAATCATATCGTGTTATTACATGCTGATATGAGCGTAATTAATGCTTGGAAGCGTGAATTACTTCAAAAAAGTGATATAATATATGATGCTATAAAAAACAGTGGTCTTCGTATAAGTTCAATGATATATGATGATATGACTGGTAAAACATATGCGATTGAATAGAGCTGTATAGTAATGTCAATTTTTGCAATTTTTTTTCTACGTTGCATTTTTAAATATAAATTGTTAAATTGAATTCAGTATTTTGTGCGTTAGTTACGCTCATGCCTCAGTAGCTCAGCTTGGTTAGAGCGACTGGCTGTTAGAGCCTTTTTGCGCGCGCGTTTGCGTGACATTTGGCTTGTAGAAACCAGTAGGTCATCGGTTCAAGTCCGATCTGAGGCGTTCTAAAAACGCGGAGGGGGGGGCACATGCGACTCCTCAGCTTTCCCCCATTTCATGTTGTTTTCTGACCCTCTCCCTAATCTTGTTGAAAATTTAGAAATACTATTCGCATTCGCAATTCGCACGCATCCATCGCTTTGTGATGTCGCGTCTCCAGCTCTCTTGCGTGTGCTGAAGGAATCAAGTTTGCTCGTCGAAAATTCTAGTATGATACGCAACTTTTAAATATCCCTATATAGTTTATACAATATGGTTAAAATCTTTAGCATATCTGTCCGTTTCTCTGCCTTGGTGCTTTTGCTCTTATTCGGTTGCGTTTCGCAGGAACAGACAACTCCTGCGAATTCTTTTTACGATAGTTCGCATATGGATCTTTCTGAGGCTTTGGCTTCTTTTGGGCAGTATGAATGCATTCTTGATGGGGGCAAGCAAAATGATTTTGCACGGTCAAACTTGAATTTACAGGATGGAGTTATACGTGGAAACATAAAATACGCAGGAGTGTATAGGGAGTCATTGTGGTTTCCTAAAAATGAAAAACTCTATTTAAATGTGCTAAATAATGGTCAATTAAATGAATCTAATTGGATTTTGGTGGATTTCAAATCAATAAATGTAGCTATAAAAAGTTCATCTATTGGTTCCACTATACGGCAACTTGCTGATTCAGATTCGAGCAGTCCGTTTAATCCTCCGATTATTTCTTCCCAATCAAGTGCAGATTTTATTTGCAATCCTGCGAGTTTTGACAAAAGCATATTCATACCTGACGGCGTCATTATAGACGGATATTCGGATTTGGTAGACTCTATTATGGCTTTTGAGAATGCGATGTCGAGTGCGAACCGATAGTCTTAAGTTTAAGTTTTTAGTAGCTCAGCTAATCCAACTTTTCCGCCCCCCTGTTTCAATCTATCTACCAACACATTTGCTCTCCTGCTCCAACTTAAATAAGATAGCTATCACACCTGCCCAGAATATTAGCGGTAGTGTAATTGCTTCCGAATATATTACTGCATATGGTATGTAGATTAGTTTTTCAGATTCTTCGTGTATGAAAAACTCACTCTCAATCTCATGTGAGCGAGTTGATGTGCAAGTATTTGATATTTACTCATATGTTTTATGCAAAAGGCTTTTTTTACGAATCAAACAAAAACCGTTAAATTTAAATTAACAAGTGTTATATAATATTTTACATGTTAGAAAGATTATTTCGTTCAAATGCAGAGGTTTCTGTTCTTGGAGTAGTGTTATTCACAGATAATCTACATTTGAGAGAAATCGCGCGTCAAGCCAAAGTCTCTTCTTTTGAGGCAAAACGAGAATTGGATTCTCTTGTTAAGTTAGGAGTTTTGTTAAAATCAAAAAAAGGTATAATGTCTTTTTACTCTCAAAATCAACGTTGTTCTTTTATCGGGGAACTTAAGGGGTTATATCTAAAAACAGAAGGTTCAATTCCATTGATAAAAAAAGAGCTTGAAGAACTAAATGAAATAAAATATGCATTCATATATGGCAGTTTTGCAAACAAAACATTTACTCAAAAAAGTGATATAGATTTACTTATAATTGGTAATACTGATGTTGGCTCTATAGAAAAATTGTGTTTTAATGTTCAAAACAAGACCTTACAAGAAATAAACTATATTCTCTGGAAACCTAATGACTTTATCAAAAAAATACTTGAAAATAGTGCATTTATATGTTCTGTTTTGAAAAAAGAAAAAATCTGGTTAATTGGTGATGTGCATGACTTTGAGCGAGTTGTTGCAAAAACGCGAAATAGAAAAAATAGAACCTGATAAGAATACTGCTAAAAAATTGCTCAAAGTTTCAGAAGATAATCTCATTGCAGCAAAAGACAATCTTAAAATGAACCATAGTGATGTTGCACTTTCATTAGCTTACAACTCAATGTTGAATTCTGCTCGTGCTCTCATGAGTGCAAAGGGCTATCGTGCATATTCTCTAAATCATCATAAAATTGCAGTAAGTTTTTGTGTCGCAATTTTGTCTGTTCAATCCTCTAAACTGTTAAGTCTGTTTAATCGTTATAGAATTCGCAGACACGATATAGTTTATGGTGAAATAGAGAGTGGATCTGTTGCAGAAAGTGAAGCATCTGATGCAATTTCAAAAGCAGGCGAATTTCTCAATTTAATAAAATCAAAAATCTCATAAAGACTCAAATCAGTTTGGATTCTGTTATTTTGGCAACATGTCAAAAACTGATAAAAAACAAGAAAATTTTATCATTTTTGAATACTTTTCAACACTTTTCTTTCTAACTTTACGTCAAAGATTTTTTCAAAAACGATATATATATATATATATACTTTCACGTTCATATACTATTAGTAACAAATAAGTGAGGTGGAAAATATGGTGGAATTTAAATCTGTTCCGGTTCTGAAACAGTATCTTGGTTCAAATGGTGCTATCAATTTTGCTAACAAATATAAAGATCTTACTGACGCACGAAATTTGGCTCAATCTGCAGTGTGTACTATCCAAAAGCAGTTCAAGTCGGATCTTATAGAGATGCGAGCAACTTATAATTTGATTAATTCAAATGTCCTCAGATCTGAAAGTAACTACTATAACTTGTCTCCAAAAGAAACCCTCGATAAAATGACTGAAGCAGTATCTAATATAGAAAATTTGTGCAAGCCTCTATCTTCTACAATGCAAATGTTTGGTGATCAACACCGAGATATTCTTGCAATAACTCAATTAACTAATAACTCTTCACTCTTAGTCAATGAAGATAAAGTTGAATTAATCAACATTCTCAATACTGGTCTTGTTAGTATAAATAAACAAATGTTGGATATATGTGGGTCGTTTCCACTGAAGAATCCTAGTATATATGGTAATCCCGGTTTAGCAGTTTCAAGAGAAAATGGAGCTGAGCTTATTTCATTGCTCCAAAGATTGATAATTGCTAAAACACAACTTTTGAATTTATCCTCATTCATATCCAGTCCAGCTAATTATTCAAGTCGTTATCGTTATACTGGCATTTCACCAACTATGTCAATTATCAATTTGCCCGATACAATTTTAGAGCACTCAAAATATGACGAATACGTGCGAATTGGTGCATATCCTCCCTTCAACTATTCTAAACTCAATGCTTCTATGTTGAATACGACTTCTGCAGATATGTATCGCGAGTCTCTTAAAACAAAATTGGCTTGTTCCTACGATCCTGTTCAGACGATGGTTGATATGTTAATTCAATTTCATCAGGAAGTCAAAACGCTTAAATACGAGTCATTGCGAAGATCTTTTGGCTCTGATGCTTTTACTAAATTTCAATCTCCAACTTTGAATGACAGTGAGATTGATAATCTACTGACCAACAAACAAGCTTTTAGACAATATGCTGATCGTATGGTATTACAGGCTCTTGTTTTAGCAGATTATATCTTATCACAGGATCTTTCTACTCAAGAAAAAGTTTTAATGAACAAAAAACTTAATCAATATGCAACCACTATTCTTCGTAGTGCGGATTTTGGATCTTTGAATGTGATACCCACACCTGATCTTGCATTAGCAATTATCACAGATAGTGGTGTTGTAGGCGATAATAAAAGCAGTCAAACTAATAATCTTGTTTGTGCTTTGGTAAGTTCTGTAGTACGAGAATTATACATTGGCGATCAAATATCCATTAACCGTTGGATAGTTCATCCAAAATCGCATATCTAAGTTTTTTCTCTATTTTTCTTTTTCGTTTAAGCTTTTTTTCATATATTTAAACGCAAATATCGCAAAATATTTCAAATACTCACTATAAATTTATAGTAAGCTAACAATTAGTTTTATATAATTACTATGACTTGTTTATATATGCAAAACATTGCTCAGCTTCCAAACGCAAAGCTAATTTCACTGCCTAGGTTAATGTTAATGCAAAGATTATACCCTCTTGGGAAAGACGGGGCTTGTTTTCGCGAACTTAAATATGATATGGCGCTGGAAGAAGGAGTAATATTTGCGAATTTAAAAGCTCTAAAAAAACTTGGCTATATTGATGATGAAGAAATTGAGGTTAATGGTCGCAAGATGACCTTATTTTATATTACTGATTTAGGCAAAGAAAATTTTGAGAAATCCATAATCTGGCTCAAAGAAGTGATAAAATGATAGCAAAGGCATTCTCAGTATTCAAAGAGGCAGGAATTCAACCAAATCTAAAAAGTTTTGAGAATCGCATAATTATGCAAAAACTTATTTGTCTTTTAGACCTCAAGGGCATTAAAACTGGTTATGAATTCAACATCTATGTTCGTGGTCCATACTCTCCAGAACTCACAAAGGATATTTATGAAAATGAGAAAAATTTTATCAAATTATCCACATTTGTCCTCTCTTCAGAAGAAAAAGAAACAATCAAAAAAATAAAAAAAACTATTGGTTTTGAAGTAGCAAATCTTGAAATTGCAACTACTTACGCATTTTTGGTAAAAAAAGAAAATATGCGTCCCTCTCAAGCAATAGCTCACATAAAAAAAACAAAAGGATTTTATTCCACTACTCAAATAATTGAGGCTTCAAATAATGCAAAAGAGTTTATTTTTGTTCCAAATGTAAAACTGCTAAAAGAACTCAATGAAGAAATGTCCTCTTGGGATACGGCATCTGATTGGATGTGAGTGTTTGATTGAAATTTCAAAAGCGCAAATTTGGATGGTTGAGTTGCCACTTAGTTCTGGTCATGAACAGTATGGTCAGCGTCCGTGCATAGTCATAAATCAATTCAAAAATAATGGTGTGGTTCTTGTTGTGCCACTAACAAGCAGCATCAATGCAGAGAATTTTGCATACACTCTATCTATCTTAGCTACAAAAACCAATGGTCTTGAAGTTGAGAGTATAGCATTAGCATTTCATCTAAAATCAATTTCAATTTCTCTTTTTAGAAAAAAACTTGGAAAACTCTCAGATGAAGATAGAGAACTACTTTCAGTATTGCTCAAAGCAATGGTAAATATAGGTTTGAAAAAATAAATTTTGAACGATTCAAAAATCAAAAACAATCGGATACTGCTTTAAGCAAATGGAATGACGATATATAAACCAAAGTTCAGCATCCATTTCTTACAAGACATTTGAGGTTTAGTTAAGTCCATAAAATTTTTTGTTGCAAATGGTTTTTTTACTAACCCACATCCTCCACTTAATTTTATATATTAACTCGTCCCTCGTTCTTATATGGCAATCAATCAAGCAGTAGTTTTAGCCGCAGGGGCCGGAACGCGTTTGCGCCCCCTTACTTATACTCGCCCAAAGTGCATGATAGAATTAGCAGGAAAACCAATACTCCATCATGTGCTCTCAAATCTAAAAGAAGTTGGTGCAAAAAAAGCAGTAGTTGTCGTAAAATACAAAGAGGAGCTTGTTCGCGATTATTTTTGCAAAAACGACGTTGGAATTGAATTGGAATTTATAACTCAAGGTAAAAAGTATGGAACTGCGGCTGCATTCTATGAAGCAAACAAACATGTAGATTCCACTTTCTTTGCACTTGCTGGAGATGTCATTACAACTACAAATGCGCTAAAAGAGCTTGAGAAAAATCATGAAGGAAATATTTCTGCATTACTAACTAAAGTTGAAAAACCCGAACAATATGGCGTTGCTAAAATAGAAAATGGGTATATCTCAAAATTTGAGGAAAAACCAAAAAATCCTCCAAGCACGGCTTACGCAAATTGTTCTTTATATGCAATGGAGCCAAAAATATTTGAATCTCTAAATTCAGTTCCAAAATCTGTACGTGGAGAATATGAAATGACTGATGTAATAAAAACTCAAAAAACAAAAGCAATAATAACCGAACAATATTGGCTTGACATGGGAATGCCTTGGCAATTATTTAATGCAAATGAATTTCTGCTCTCGCAAATGAGCGAAAAACGTGGCAAAATTGAAAATTGTACAATAAAAGGCAAAGTAATAATGCAAGAAGATTCACAGATTCTGGATTCTTATGTTGAAGGTCCACTGTATCTTGGAAAAAATTCAACAATCGGTCCTCATTCATATGTGCGCGGGACAACTTCAATTGGAAATAATTGTTCAATTGGTGATTCAACTACTGTTAAAAATTCAATAATTTTTCAAGGAGTAAATGCAAAACATCTTGCATACATAGGTGATTCTGTTATCGGTTCAAATTGCAATTTCGGTGCAGGAACCCAAATAGCAAATTATCGTTTTGATGCCGGTTCAATAAAAGCAAAACTTGAAGATGTGGTGATTGATACTCATAGAAAAAAGCTTGGTGCAATTCTTGGCGACGATGTAAAAATGGGAGTTTTGTCTTCTGTAATGCCTGGCAAAATAATCGGGAACGGTTGTTGGATTGGAGCCGGTTCTATAATTAGCGAAAATGTTGAGTCAAATACTCATGTCCAGCTTGTTCAAAATCTCAAAAAAACAAAAATTGGGTAATTCAGTTGACTCAATATCTAATTGTGGGTGTAGATCCCGGGCACACTATTGGGTTATGCGCCCTAAATCTTGAGGGCGAACTATTCAATGTGGCAAGTCTTGAAGGCGGTGGTTTATCATGGGCAGTATCAACAATTCAATCTTGGGGCAAACCCTCCATAATCGCATGCGATGTGAAAACTGCTTCAGAATTCGCACAAAAACTTGCATCTTCTTTTAATGCAATGCTTTATGTTCCAAAAAAGGAGTTGCGCGAAGATTTCAAACGTGAACTTCTAAAAAACGCGCAATTCAAATATAATAAAAAAATAGCTTCAAATGCGCACGAGCGCGATGCTTTTTGTGCGTGCACTATGGCATTTAGAGAAAACCAAAATCTTATTCGTTCTGCACTTTCATTCAAAGGACAAAATCAGCATGAACTTGCTCATTTGATGCTTCTGGGAAATCGTAGAAGCGATGCTTGCAATAAATTAGACGACATTCAACTTAAACAAAAATCAGCGCCCATTCTCCAAGACATAATGCCTGTAGAAAATGCAACTAATGTTCAAAATAGTAACGATTCTCAAAATTTTAGTAAACTCAAAATATTAGAACGAAAAAATTCACAATTGATGCTAAGAGTTTTGCATCTTGAAAATGAAAATGCAATTCTTGTGTCCAAAATTAAATCTTTTGAAAAAGGAGAATATAATAAAATTTCAAAAGACAAGCTGGTGCTCAAATTAAAATCAAAAATATTTCGGCTCAACTCTCGTTTGCAAGATCTTTTAGCCCAAAAAAATCGTACTGTTCAATTGGAATCCAACCAAAAAAACTCTCAAATTAAATCTGCAAAATCTTCAAGTCAAAATTCAAATCTTACAAATCATGGCAAAAAAATCCAAAAAACCACCACGCAGTCTTTAAAAGGATTAGATTCATTTGATACACTGGCGCACATGTTAAGCGAATATCGGCGTGAGCGCAACATAAAATAAACTTTGAAAAACACTATTGAGGTGTAAATATGGATGAAAACGACACAGAACAAATGCAGGATATGCAAGAAGTGGATTCTCAGCAAATGAATTCTCAGCAAATGCACGGGCATTCAAATGTGCATGATCAAAGACCTCGCACTCCTCGTGCTCCGGGTGAGGAAAATACTATATTTATTGGAAGAAAAAGTACGATGGGTTATGTTCTTGCAGTAGTAACTCAATTCAACTCTGGTGCACCAGTAGTGAAAGTTAAAGCAAGAGGGAAACTAATCTCAAAAGCAGTGGATGTTGCAGAGATTTCAAAAGGGAGATTTCTTCCAGATGTAAAGCCCTCTAATATCATTATAATGACTGAAGAAGTTCAGAACGAAGATGGAACAAAATCAAAAGTTTCCTCAATTGAGATTTCACTTTCAAAATAAGTAAATTTTCAATTATCCACAATTGATTTTTTTCACCCTTTATTTTTTTGGTGTTTTTGCGATGATAACTCCTATATGTAAAAATTGTGCATGGGCAAAAACCCTCTGCCCTCAGTGTTCACAAGCATTAAATTCTGGTTCTATAAGTGCACTTGATGTAGATGTATCCAGAATTTTATATCGTATAAACGAGACGCACAATATATCTCGGGCTTCTTTTGTTAAATCAATAAACTTCTCAAACGTAGTTGTAATCCTAACCGATTGTGAACCCGGTCTGTTAATAGGCCGACGCGGGGTTGTTGTATCTGCAATCTCTCATGCACTTAATCGTCGTGTAAGAATTGTAAAAAAAGACTCGGATGTAAAACGACTAATCTCTGATCTTATAAGCCCTGCAAAACTTATAGGTATAAACTCAATCTATTCTCATGGAAATGAAAAGTATAGAATAAGGATTCAGCGTGGGCAAAAAGATACTCTTTATTTGGACGAACCGACATTGCAATCTGTTATAAAATCTTGGCTCAAAAAAGATGTAGAGTTATTGATAGAATAGTGTGTCAATAATATGAGGTAATATATTAGTTCAAACGTTTTGGTTAATTATTAATTTAATATTTGGTGATATCTGTGTATAGAACTCATTACATAAAAGATGCTATAACTCAAAAATCAAAAACAGTCAAAATTGCAGGTTGGGCTCACGAAGTGCGAGATAAAGGAAAAATGATATTTTTGCTACTACGAGATAAAACTGGAATAATTCAAGTCTTTGCAAAAAAAGGCGATGTAAGCGATGAAACATTTAGTGCACTGTCCTGTCCAAAAGAAACAGTTTTGTGCATTGAAGGTACAATTAAAGAATCAAAAATCGCTCAAAGTGGAGTAGAGTTAATCCCATCAAAAGTAGAAATATTGGGTGCATTATCTGCAAAAGTCCCATTTGAACTTACTGGCAAAGTCTCTGCAGAGCTTGATGTTCGTTTGGATAATCGTTTTGTAGATCTAAGACGACCTTGGACTAATGCTATATTTAAAATAAAATCTCAAATCGCAACTTCGTTTCGCTCACATTTACTTTCGTTAGGATTTGATGAGATTCATCCAACGTGTCTTGTAAGCACGGCAACTGAGGGTGGAGCTGATTTATTTGAGGTATCCTATTTTGAGAAAAAAGCATATTTAGCGCAATCTCCACAGTTGTACAAACAATTGGCAGTGATCGGTGGGATGGATAAAGTTTTTATCACATATCCTGTATTTAGGGCAGAAAAACACAATACACTTACTCATCTAAATGAAGTATTGCAAATGGATGTTGAACTCGGGTTCGCGGATGATAATGATGCGCTTGAAGCTTTAGAATCCACTTTCTTGGCGATACTAAACGATGTGAACAAAAATTGTGCGCAACAATTGCAAACTCTTGATGCAACTTTGCAACCTATGCAAAAAATAAATAGATACGCTTATTCCTCTCTTGTGGATAAGCTCAATTCGCACGATGCAAAAATAAACTGGGGCGATGACTTTTCAAGAGAGCACGAGGCAAAACTCAACGAAATTTTGGGCGAAGAAGCATATTTTATAACCGACTGGCCAACGAAGATACGTGCGTTTTATTCAATGCCCAATCCAAAAAACGATGAGCTATGCAAGGCGTATGATTTGATTTATAGGGGGCTTGAAATTTCTTCAGGGGCACAGCGAATCCATATCCCAGAACTGTTGGAAAAACAGCTCAAGTTTCATGGTTGTAATCCTGACGACTTCAAATTCTATATTGATGCATTTAGAGTCGGCGCTCCTCCGCATGCAGGTTGGTCAATTGGAATTGAGCGACTTTGTATGAAAATCTGTGGTCTTAACAATATACGTGAAGCGTCTTTATTTGCAAGAGATAGACATAGGATCTCTCCATAACCGTTTTCTACTTGCACATATGTATTTAAACTTTATTTTACATATTTTATAACAGTTGAATTGTTTTATGCACTTAGCCAGGGTGTTATAATGAAGACAAAACAAATATGTATTCAAAATAAATTATTAGAACCTATAAAGACTTCATTTTTTTCGCAAAAAAGAACCGACAGGCTACTAAGCTGGTTTGGGTATGAAAGTGCTTGCAAATTATGCGAGGATTCACAAAAAGCAATAAGCGCTGATAAAGTTTTCATGTTGCGAACTGATGATGATAAAATTCGTCTTGGATATCTGATTAGAAACTCAGGTTTGAGAATTCCCTCAAAAATTAGCAAAACTTATGCATGTTTTTGTGCAGAAAACTCCCTTATACTTTGTTTATCTGATGTAGTCATAAAAAATAATTCAAACTACATCTTTGTTTCACAAGATGACGAAAAACATCCTTCACTCTATGTTGACCCCTTAGGTTTTGTTGAACTTTGTTGTGAAGTTGAAAATTCTATAATACTTGGAGAATCATTAATTTTGGAAGATAAAAAAACTAAAGTTAAAAGCCAAGTATTCAATTCAGTTGTATCTAATTTAACTGTTGAAGGAAAAACAATATATAATGCAGTCCTATTATCACAAAAAGCAAACGATTTTGCACTCAAAAATAAAGGTTGGTTGGTTTATTCAACTCCCTACATGTCTGGATATGTGCCACCTGAGTTTGACTCATAACTATAAATCTATGTTTACTTAGTGCCATGTCTATTGCTTAGTGCCATGTCTATTGCTTAGTGCCATGTCTATTGCTTAGTGCCATGTCTAT
>CAZHIX010000031.1:0-1777 GCA_964532715.1 Microcaldota archaeon
TGTGTTTGAGTTGCATTGAGTCTGCCCCGCAATACAGGCCACGCTCATACAAGTTATTTCATCGTTTGGCTGACCGACACAAATCTTGTTAATCTCACAGTTTTGAATATCCCATTGCCCTAAGTTATTACAGACTTTGTATTCGCCACTACTTGAACCACCTGAACAATATTTACCCCCCTCAGGTACAGGAGCACCTGAAAGAGGATTTGTACATTGAACAGAACCGACACAACTTATAGACTTACCATTTTGCACGCAGGTTTGACCACTAGAACATTGATTTGAAACCCAACCACCAGAATCACAAGTCCAATAATCTTTACCAGTTGGATCTACAGTAGCGTTGGCACAATATGCATCGCCAATAGTGATTGGGCGTACGACTCCATTTGGCAGATAGCTAAAACCGCTTGCTTCACATTGATAAGCGTCTGAAAGACACGCGATAGTATTTGCTCCTTGAGGCACGCAGATATCAGAACCAGAACAGGTACGCGATACCCACCCACCAGAAGAACATTCATAATATGAATGTGGATAAGTGGAATCACAGAATTGATAACCATTTTGAAATGGAGTTATTGAGATTGGAGTGAAAGGCTCAACTGGACAAGTCAATGTACTTACAGTTGAGGATAGAGAACTTCTTGGAAATACGCTGATTCTGCCAACAGTAGTATAAGTTGTTTGAGAAGTAGATGTATCTGCACACTTGGACTCCTCAAGGTTATAGCAATTTCTAAACTGAAGACTTGCAGTTATTTTTGCGATTTCGTTTGTAGATAAATCTGAACCGATATTCAAGGGCTCAATATATATTAATGTTGAATCACCCTGCTTTAGGTATCGTACATTACTACATTTTGCATCAAAACAATCAGTGAGTGTAGAGTCTAACTGAACCGCATAACCCATTATCGCAATTGGAAAACCCATCGTGTTTGTGATGTTAAAAGAAAGCGCATTTGTACCTGGGACAGTTTGAGTTATAAAATACTGTGAACACGCAAGATTTGGTTGAAACGTGCATTCTTCGGTTGCATAACGAGAAGGGTTGAAAATACCGCTTGCAAATAAAAAGCTAAGCACAACAAACATCAACAAAAGTGCCCAACCGTACGTGGCAAGAAACTCTGTGGCAGACTGCCCTTTTTTTATATTGTAAATCAACATGCAAAAGAACATGAGCTCAACTTATTTAAGGTTTGGGATGCACTCATCAAATACCGGTTTTTGATAATGAGGGTGAAAATATGCAAAAGGCACAAAAAGACAGTATTTTTGGAATGGTAAAAGAATCTTATCCTATTTTTGAGGACAATTTTGAAGAAGTAGGGAGAATTTATGTTTGTGAAGGCGGATTAGTTTTCAAATACAAAGATAAATACATCCGTGCCCCAGTTGATTATGTGAAAAAAATGGAGCGAGTAAGTGAGTTGCCTTTGGGAAAAGTGAGCGTTATATTCAAAGTTTATGACCAAACCGGATTTGTACATGATATGGCCGTAGGAATAAACGACATGCATTATAGTGCACTAAAAAAGATTTGCATAAATGCAGAACCACGTGGAGTATAGAGTTTATTTTTACTATTTTTTTATTTGAGTTTTATTTTATATTTGTTTAAATTTAGTTTAAATTTAGTTTAAATTAGTTCAAAATTATTTGAAGTTTATTTTATATTTGTTTAAATGCGATTTTGATTTTTTACACACACATTTATTTTTGAATTGATTTTGATTTTTGTATCTTTTAATATAACTTTTGTTTTGAA
>CAZHIX010000031.1:1877-14528 GCA_964532715.1 Microcaldota archaeon
TTTTCACACATGTATTTATTTAGTTTGAATTGTTCCTGATGTTTGTATTCACAACTTTTGTTTTGAATTTTCACACATGTATTTATTTAGTTTGAATTGTTCCTGATGTTTGTATTCACAACGGGCGTATATTATAACGAATGAATATGAGGTAATTCATGTGCGTTTATACCATATTTTTGAAGTGCTTTTGCGCACGCAATATTATCCCCATGCACAGTAAAAACCTGCTTTGCACCTGACTCTTGAGCGTATGTTAATATCTCATGAAAATCGGCATGATCTGAAAGACCAAAAGAAACATCTGAACGCATCTTTCTTAATCCTGTCCAACCAGTAGCAAATGCAACTGCAGTTTTTCGTTTATGCGCTTGTGCGATTTGCCATGAAAAATTACGAGTTAATTCATTTGGAGAAAAAACTGCACAAAACCCATCACGCATTATTTCTTTTGCTTCTAATGAATCTGATGAAATAAATTTTAAATTCATTGAATTTTTTACATATTTTTGAGAAAAGTGTGCGATTTTTTTTGAAACAATTGGAATTTGATTGGCATAATCATTTAGAAATTTAATTATCTCTTGAGCTTTTCCAACTGAATAACCGCCCCATAGTTGAATTGAAGATTTGTTTTTTTTATGCCAAGCATACATCTGATCATAGACATTTGTGGGTGCGTCAAATTTTACATTAGGATTTCCATAAGTACACTCAATAACAAGAGTATCACAATCTATTATTTTTGCACCTTTAGTAGTAAGACCATCACGAAGTTTGAAATCACCAGTATAAACAAAACGACCAAACTCACAAGTGTCAGAATAAAGTTGTGTTGAACCAAGCACATGCCCTGCATTTTCCAGTTTGAATTCTTTTGGAGTTTGCACTAAAACAGGATGCACTTTTGCATGTTTTCTTGATTTTTTAAGTGGGTTTGATGAGGTGTTGAGAGAGGAGTTATTTGAGGAATTGGAGAAATTAGGTGAGACAATAGATGAAGAAACCTCTTGATCGTTTGTGTCTTTGATTGTGTTTGTACAACCATTTAAGTCAAGAAGAGACGCAGTCACATCTGAACAGAAGATTGGAGTGCTCTGAGCTAAAGCATATGAATGGTCAGTGTGTGCATGGGAGATATAATTTAGTTCGCCCCCACGTATATCAAGTCCAAATTTTTTACCATTTAGACTCATTAATAAATTTTTATCCATCTTGAACATCACATGAATTTAAAATATATAAAAGGAGTGCAACAAAATCAGAAAACATACTGATTATACTAAGATCAAATGCAAACAAAATCAAAAACTAATAAAATAAAAAAAGTAAAAAAGAAAAAATTAATCGTCCCCGTTTCTGTGTGCAGAAAGCTCACGCTCTAATTTGTCAAGTTGTCTTCCGATCCTATCCAGAGCTTGGCGCATTGAAGCCATCTCAAATGACATTGATTGAAGATATACCTTATCCAAAACCAGTGGCGCACGATTTACAGAAACTTCACTAGCGGTTCCTTGTAAAACTGCACTTGAGGGAGAAATTTCAGATTTTATTTCGTCTAGTGAACGTCGTACACTCTGAGATATTTTCGGAGCTTCGGTTAGTTCATGAGATGATTCAATATCATCTTGCATTTTTGAAGGTTTTACTTTTGTTACTTTTTGTTTTATTTTAGGCTTCAAAACCGCTTTTTTAGACGGTTTTTTGACTGGAGATTTTTTCTTTGATGATGCCATGTCAGCTCGCGCCTCCTTAATCCATTTCTTTATTACTGCAAAAGGTGCTGACTTATATTTGCGAGTAGATTTATAAATGTCTTGTCTGATTTGCAAATAAGCCTGATCGTTTAGAGATTTATTAGATTTTGAATACAACCTAAGACGCTTTTTAATTACACTCAAGACTTTAGACTCAACCATACACAATCACCTGAGAGTTGGTGCCAATACAAGAAGAAGCCACCTTTAGCATTGTGGCAATTTTTAACACTATATATTAAAGGTTAATGTAATTAGTACTCGTTTTTATCTAAAAACACACTATTTATTGTGTCAAAAATTAGTTTTGCGCGTATTTTTCCTACACCATCAACCATTTCAAGCTCCTTTTGAGTAGCATTAAAGATGTTTTTTGGAGTTTTGAAATGCAAAATCAAAGTTTTTGCAAGTTTTGGACCTACATTTGGTAGCGATTCTATAATTACTTGTTGAGATTGAAGAGGAGTATGAGCCTTTTTTCTTGCATTGATCCTAAGAGGATTCTTCTTTGAAATTTGTTCATATTTTGCAATAGAATAAAGAAGCTGACAGGTTGAATTTGAGTCTTTTGTGAAAAAAAGAGGTAGTGAATAATCAGTTATAAGTGATGCATATGCCCCCAAAAGCGCAGATTTTTGCAAACGTGAAGAATCAGAAGAATTTCCTTCAACGATTAAAAGCGGTTTTTCATATGCTTCTTTTAGACGTTTTGCTTGTTCAAATACACGTCCATCAATGATTGAGGCTTCAAAATCTTTTCTAGTCTTTCGCTCAACTGCACAACGAGATGAAAGTATAAAATCCCCTATACTTAGTTGTTGTATGTCAATGTTTGCACCCATATTCGTAAGAGAACATACGTAATCGTTGCACTCACGAGTATCTACTACAATTTGCAATATTTTTGATTTTGAATCGCAGACTTTGATAGAGCATGAAGTGCAAACTTGAACATTAGACGCTTTGTCGGATTTCATATACCATGTATGCAAGACTTGGTTTTTAGCATTAATTGATAATGTACTAAAAAAATACATAGAGTCACACATAAGACACATAAATTGTGTTTTTAATGCATGATTTGTGGAGAATCCACTCAAAACACTACGAGGAAGAAAACATATATTTTTAAACAAGCGCATGACACTATCATGATAGTGGCGTGAACATAATGTGATACACACATGATATGTTCGCGCTTATAATAGGTAAGTTGCATGAAAAACCGTCAAGAAGTATCAACTCAGATGCTTGAGATTGCACAAATGCTTGAGCTTTTGCAAGAGCGACTTGGGCGAATGGAAAGCAGAATGAGTCAGATAGAATCAAAACTTGGCGTACAAGGTGCAAGCGATTCAAGAGACGTATGGGCCACCACGACAGAAACAGCCGGCGCTTTTGGGGGC
Organism: Microcaldota archaeon; assembly: GCA_964532715.1. Lineage (GTDB taxonomy): Archaea > Micrarchaeota > Micrarchaeia > Anstonellales > Anstonellaceae > 1-14-0-10-45-29. Next base: position 5,041 of record CAZHIX010000031.1, read on the forward strand.
GTTGCAGTAAGTGGTTCAAATGCACCTGCATCAATGATGCTTTCAAAAAGAGAAATATTACTTTCTCCAACAGATGAACAGATAGTTAATTTGTTAAGATCAAGAGGTGCGGTTTGTGCAGACGATGTACAAGCCCACTTCAAATACAAAGGAAAAAATGCGGCTTCTGCAAGACTTAACCGTCTTGCAAGCTTAGGATTACTTGAAAGACAACAAGCAGGAAGAAGAGTGTATTATAAGTTGTGCGTATGACGCACGTAAATTATGCTTGCCAAATCACGTATCGGCGAGGCGACACAGATAGGTTTTCGGTGCCTGTTTAAGGCACAGGTACCGAGATTATATTATTGACCATATGCAGGAGAAAGGGGCACTTCACCTCCCACAAGTTGAAGATATAGACCTCATTTTCCCCTTTCTCCCAAGGTCAATTTCCAAACAAGTGCTAAAGTGAGATTAGTAGTTAGTTGATAAAAGAAAAAGATGAATTTAGATTGCACGCAAAGAATAAAACGGATTATCTATTTTACAATTACCATTTCTTGGAATCTTTGATTTGTTGATCAAATCATCAATTATCCGATGACAGTCATTTGCAGATCCAATAAATAGGATTTGGGGAAGTTTTGGATCTTGCACGCTAAGAAGTATCCTAAATTTTCCTCTGCCACTAAAGGATATACGATATATGCCATCAAATGAACTTGAAGTATAACTTTGTTCATCACGAAAATTTTGGCTGTTAAAATGAGATTCTATTTCCATGATTCCTAATCGTTCACACTCAAGATAAACAAGACTGAGTTTTTTCATTTGATGTAAAAAGTTTTTTTGCAACGTAAAGTGATTAGGTAAATAATATCCAAACAATTTTTTAGATTGAACCAAAAATGCATTTATACGTTTTTCTTGTTCAAGTAAATCATTTTGAGTAGAATATATTCTTGTAGGAGTTAGTGCATAATCTTTCCAAATTTGTTTTGCATCTTCATTATTGATTTGATTTTTTTGAATATAATCTGAAAATTCTTTTACACGGATGTGATCGGCAATTATTGATGATTTACAATAGTATGCAAATTCACGATCTTTTAATTCAAATAGTACATACTCACGCAGTTTATGAATAGACTCCGAACGTTTGCGAATTTTTTGAAGTTTTTCTTGAAGCAACTCTAAACGTATTTGTAAATCAGATGAGACATGAAAATTATCAATCTTTTTTTCTGTTTCTATATATTCTAAAAAACAACTAACTGAAAAAACGGCATCGGACAATCTGGAAGATGTGATATTGTTCAAAATTCGCATATTTTGCTCTAAAAGAAGAATACCACTAAGAGAGTCTATATAGGAATTAATACTACCAGGTTTTGAAATATTTTTACAGATGTCGTTATCAAATCCTGCAAAAACAAGGATATGTGGCAAGCGTTTTTTTGAACGGTTAGTAAGTTTTAGAATCTGTTTAGTATGAGAAAAATTAATTTTTGGAACAAAAGGAATTTGTGAAACTGCAAGAGCATGACAAGACTCTATTATAGAACGAACTTCTATTGGATCTAGTTTTGATAATAAATCCTGAATCTGCAAATCAGTTATCTGTGAAGAATCAGATATCTTGACATTTAATATGGTTGTAATCTCTTTACAAAAAACTAGGTAAGGATCAGGATTATCCAAAAATTTATTTGTTTGAGCAGTTACCGTTCTGAATTCTTTAGCTAAATTATAAAAAAGATTATTTAGGTGAGGGAGATTAAACTGATATTTCGATGGATTAAAATCCGCATATGCAGACAAAAACATGTTTAAATCGTCAAGAATGTGCTTTATTTTAAGACGAGTATTAAGATATGAATCTGAGTTTAGTAATGCCTTATCAAAAAGTTTTTCATGGTTTTTATCCAAACGAGACAAATTTTTTTCAAGATTAAAAATTTGTTCTTTTTCATGATTAATTTGTTGTTTTAGTTTTGAAATCTGATTATTGATTTGTGCTGATTCAGAATTTAATATGCTAAGAGTTTTTTGAGATTTTTCAAGCCATGCATGAAGAAGAAATGTATCGTTTTTTAGTATTGAATCAAGATAGTGGCCATCATTTGTTGCGTGATTATTTTCAATGCATTTTTGTCTAAATTTGCTTATGAATCTTCTATTTAAGCAAATTTTTTTGCATGAATCAGAATAGATAATAACAGGTCTGCTATTTACACTATATGACATATAATCAACATTAGCAACAATAAATTATGGCGCACACTAGGTCAGTAAGTGCATATAATATATGCAGTGTTAATAGTTAAAAAGGTGTGTATAGTTAGAAATACACATATCAGAGTCCTTCACGTTTTTTCTTACGATTTTTTGACATTAATAGATATACACCTACGCTTGCTATTAACAAAATAGAGACCAAACCAATTAGTGCAAAAATACCAATTCCAAGAATTGTCGCTTGTTCATTTTTTGCAACTCCTTTTAGAGAAGTATCCAAGTTTTGTTTTTGAATGTTTGTGGATGATTTTGAAGATGAAATGTCGTTTATACTACCTTGCTTTGAATCTACCTCGTTTGTTTTAGTCTGTTTGATGATTGTGTCTGAGTCTTCATTTTTTACATCAATTTTCGTATTAACACTTGACGAATCCGATTGAGTAGGTGATGTTTGAGACTGACTTTGTGAGTCCTGAATTGTTGAATCCGAGGACTCTTCTTGCGATTCTTTGCTAGAAGTTTGAGTGTAGCTGTGAAATACTTCCCCACCACCAGTAACCGAACCTGAGCGATACGTAGTAGTCGTAGTAGTAGAAGAACTTGAGAACTGGATCGCCGCAGAATGAGTTAAGCCAGTTATAATTGCAGTAGTGCCACTAAATGTGCAAGTATAACCAGAATGAGTTGCACCATCGCATAAAACTAAATGCTCATTTATCCCACTGCAAGTAGATGAGATTGCAGAGTATATAGCTCCTTCTTCATCTTTTACACATACGCTGTTAATTGCAGTATTTGCATTTTGCATATAAAGTGTTTTTGTTCCGACTATATTTGAAGAGTTTATACCACTAACTGAAGCGTATGATTTGCCATCAGAAGTTGAACCAGATTCAATGCTCACGTCACTAAAGTTGAGCTGACTGTTCGTGAAATTATAACTAAACAATAGCAGAGGTAGCGAGGCGTTTGTTATATTGACTGTTTTTACATCTTGTTGTAATGTTCCATTTACATTAGTATTATTTCCAATTATTACAGTGATATTTGTCAATGATGATGATGCATTAATATTTGAACCATTACCAAAAACATTTGGTTGTGCAACATTTTCACTATAAGGATGCCAATCGTTACCAGAACCCAACCACACAGTTGGAGCGATTGTCCAGTTTATTGCATCCTCAAATAACTGAGTCCCACCTTCAATTGTACCAAGTGCAAAATTGGCAACTCCACCTTCACTTGTATAACAAACAACAGATATTTGTCCAGCACTTAAATTCATGAAATAACCAATTCGGACAGCTTTGTAAGCAGGTGGACCTGAACGATAGTCAAATATGCACTCGTCTGAAAGAACAAATGTTTGATTATCATCAGATGTGCCTCCTTTTACAATTAATGTTGCATTAACAACACCGATTGGAGCAACATATATTGATCTGAAATATGCATCGTTAGTTGAAGCTACACCACCAGTACTCCAATTTCTATCATAAATGTAATCTTGATTATTTACATTGCTTCCCCAAACTGAACCAGTATCTAACGCTCTGCAATTTAGATCATCAACTGATTCTTGATAACATTCATGTGGTGGTGCAGACAAAAGTGAAGAATTGAACGGTAAATCACTACCAAGATCTGCCCAATTTACATCTGGCTGACTTGAAGATATGTTGTAATACCCCCATGAACCAGTGCCATTTAGTAGATAATAGCGATTTCCAAATACAGAATTATTGTAAAATGATGAATAAGAACTGTAATCGGCCACCCAAGTATTCGTAATGAAAGTATTGTTAATAACGGCTAAAGAACATTGAGAATATTCAGTTACATAAAATCCAAAACTACTGTTTTCAAAATGATTTTGTTTGAAAACTCCGCAGACAAACCCCCCATAAAGTTCAGTTATTCTCCATTTATCATAACCCGATACTAAAGTAGATATCAAATCATTAGGCCCAGATTCAACATCGTCAAGTTGTGAAACTGAGCCATTATATACAACTTCAAAATCGTCAAGATACGCTCCACCAAAACCAGTAGAACTGGATGAAGAGTATTCAAAAGATATGTTAAGTGAAGAATATTGTGAAATGTATTCGCTTAGGTTTATTTCGTGTTGTTGCCATAGTGTTATAATTTTTAGCAATCCGGTGTCTGGCATGCCCAAGAAGAAGAGTGAAAAAACAACAACTGGCAGGAGGAACTCAGCAAACCAACCAAACTCAATTTCTCTTACGAATCGTTAAAAGCAGAAATGCTTGGGCAGTGTTTCTTCTGAGTATGACCTAGAAATAGATGCTAAGAAGAAGCTGAGGGGAGAACTGAAGTTTTTGAAGTAACCACCGGAAAACTACCCTCGCCCCTTATTTATAAATGTCATTGCAGAACCCATGATTGAATTGGTGTTTGTATTGGGTGGAAAGAAATACAGTGTGATTGAATTATTTGCTGGTGCTGGGGGATTAGCTCTAGGTCTAGAAAATGCAGGTTTTCATCACGAAGCATTAGTTGAAATAAATAAACATGCCTGCGCAACATTAAGAAAAAATAGACCTGATTGGAATGTAATCGAAGATGATGTTTCGAAAATAGATTGGACTCGATATTCTGCAGATGTAGTTTCTGGGGGGTTCCCATGCCAAGCATTTAGCCAAGCCGGAAAGAGGCTTGGGTTCGAAGAAGCAAGAGGAACATTATTCTTTGAATTTGCAAGATGTGTTAAGGAGATAAATCCAAAGATGTTTATAGCAGAAAATGTTGCAGGTCTAACAACGCATAAAAAAGGAAAAACTTTAGCTACCATGTTGTCTGTTCTTAGATCAATGGGATACAAAGTAGAGTATAATATTCTTGATTCGCAGTATTTCAATGTTCCTCAAAAAAGAAAAAGAATTTTTATAATCGGTACTCGGGACGACATACAATTTACATTTCCGAAACCTGGAAAGAAACCGATGACCTTAGCTGAAGGTTTATATGATGTTCCAAACTCTGAAGGTGCTAAGTACACTCCGAAGAGAAAAAAATATCTTGAATTGGTTCCTCCGGGTGGCTGTTGGATTGATTTACCATTAGAACTGCAAAAAGAATTTATGGGTAAGAGCTTCTATTCCAGTGGTGGTCGAAGAGGGATGGCAAGAAGAATTGCTTGGAATGAACCTTGCCTTACATTGACAACTTCGCCTGCTCAGAAACAAACTGAGAGGTGTCATCCAGATGAAACTAGACCTTTTACCGTAAGAGAATATGCAAGGATACAAACATTTCCTGATTCGTGGATGTTTGAGGGGAGTATGGCTACGAAATACTTGCAGATTGGAAATGCAGTTCCAGTTAAATTGGCCGAAGCAGTAGCAAAAGAAGTAATTAATGCGTTAGATGGGAAGACCACAAAAATATCACAAATGAACATAGTAGAATACCCTATGATAGAAATATGTGTCGCAAACAGAGTGTGAACATCATCTTTTTTTGTTAATGCTACTTTCCAAAAGTTGTTGAATCTTATCTTTTGTTTCGTTTCCTACTTCTTCGAATACTGATAATAACTCTTCATAGGTTCCAGTTTTACAACCAACAAAATCCCAAAATCCTTTTCCTACATATAATGAATCTGAGAACATATTTCTGCTGTTCCACCTATTGTATTCTAGTGGTTCATATGGGTTATATGGAATAACCACACCGACATGCACATCTGAATTTTTTCTTTTACTGTATGCCAGTGCAATCCACCTTAGCATCTTTCTTGCGTGAGTACTAAATCCTTCTTTATTAGGTTTTACTGTAGTTATACCGAATAGATATTCAGAACCATCTGGTTTCTTTACGTATAGGTCGACCATACGATCAGGATCCTTTTTTCTGCCTTTTGACTCTTTTATTGTTCTTTTAATGGATGATTTTTGTTTTTTATCATCCCACCTATCACCATCTCTCAATCTGAGATGTATCTGAGTGATCACGCTTTCTGTTTTTTTGTCAATGGTACCGTCTAGATTATGCTGAGTCTCAGAAATGCATCCTGCATCTTCTGCAATTAATTTTGCAATTTGCTCATATCCAGACATCCCAAAAGAAGTATAAAAGGACTGAATTATCGAAGCAGTGATTATTTGTTCTTTAGAAAATATTGCTTCGAAAAAAGGCATATTTTGAGACTCTGGTTCATATGTTTCGAGCTTTTTATTAATCATGTCAATAAGAAGTTTCTTTATCTTGTCTCGAGTTATTTTCTGCACATATTAGATTCAATAGCTAAAAATATAAAACGAGTGCTAATCCCAATTAGTATCAGCGCTCCAGGTTTTCATCATAGACCAAAAAGAAGTTTTTGGGTGCTCAGCAAACCTGTTTTGAGCTCATCATTTGAGAATCTAATAGAATACAAACTTTAAGTTATTACGCTTTTGCAATAATTGTTTAGATAACGACAAAATGCAGTTATAACCAAAAAACAAAACAGTTTAATAAGTTAAAGACTTTAGGCTGACATGACAAAAGCAAAAAATGCACAAGAAGAATATGTGGGATTAACTCATGAGCAAGTAAAAAAAAGAATGGAACAAGACGGCCCAAATGAACTTGTAAGTGAGAGAAAAAGAACCATTTTTGACATAACGTTTGATACAATGCATGAACCAATGTTCATAATACTTGTTATTTGTGCAATGTTCTATTTTTTGATTGGAGATTTGGAAGGCTCACTTGTACTGATGGCTTCAGTGTTCGTAGTTATTGGTATAACTATATACCAAGAGGGAAAAGTTGAACGCGCACTTGAAGCATTACGAGACCTTTCGTCTCCAAGAGCCAAGGTCGTGCGTGATAAAAAACAGATAATTATTCCGGGTCGCGAAGTAGTACGCGATGACATATTACTTCTTTGTGAAGGAGATCGTGTTCCTGCAGATGTGGTTATTTTATCTTCAAGCAATCTCATGATAGATGAGTCATTACTTAGCGGTGAATCAGTACCAGTACGAAAAATTGATTGGGATAATAAAACCAAAATAACAAGACCAGGGGGTGAAGACTTACCTTTTGCATATTCAAGCACATTAGTTTCACAAGGACATGCGATAGCAAAAGTGATAGGCACAGGTAAAAATACAGAAGTTGGAAAAATCGGGCATGCACTAAAAACGATTGCACCTGAAAAAACAGAATTGCAAAAAGAGACAGACAGGCTCATAAAATTCTTTGCAATTTTTGGATTTGTAACTTGTGCGATAGTCATTGTGTTTTATGGGTTTACTCATGTAGATTGGACAGAGGGGGTTTTGGCTGGTTTGGCATTAGCAATGTCTATGATGCCAGAGGAATTTCCAGTAGTTCTTACCATATTTCTTGCACTTGGAGCTTGGCGTATGTCCAAACACGGCGTACTTACTCGTAGGATGAATGCGATTCAAAATCTTGGAGCTACAACAGTTTTATGCACAGACAAAACAGGCACACTAACAGAGAATAACATGACGCTAGTTAAAATTTGGTCACAATCAAAAACTGCAACAGTGGATATGAATAAAAAATTAGACTCGTGGGCTCACAAGACACTTGAATATTCTGCACTTTCAAGTCAAAAACAACCATACGACCCAATGGAGCGTTCAATTAAACAATGTGCAAAGAAAATGTTGCCAGAGAATAAACAAATACAACCAAAATGGGAACTTGTTCGTGAATATCCATTAACTACAAACATACTTGCAACGACACATGTATGGAATATGGGTTCTGATAAAAATTATACAATAGCCTGTAAAGGTGCACCTGAAACAGTAATGAAATTATGTAAAGTCAAAAATACACAAAAAAAACAAATAATGAAACAAATATCAAATTTTTCATCACAAGGATTGAGAATTTTAGGGGTTGCGGGCACGCATTTTTCAGCTAAAAAATTACCAAAATCACAACAAGAATTTGATTTTGAGTTTATTGGATTGATTGCGTTGCAAGATCCTGTTCGTTTGGAAGTACCAAATGCAGTTAAAGAATGTTATCAAGCTGGAATGAGAGTGATTATGATAACTGGAGATTACTCTCTTACTGCAAAAGTTGTTGCCAAAAATTCTGGATTTTTAGATTACGAAAACGTGATTAGTGGAGAACAAATAGAGAAGATGAGCGATGAAGAATTAAGAAGTAAAATTCGCAATACAAACGTGTTTGCACGAGTTGTGCCTGAACAGAAATTACGTATTGTTGAAGCCCTAAAAACAAATAATGAAGTAGTAGTTATGACTGGAGATGGAGTAAATGATGCACCCGCATTAAAAGCATCGGCAGTAGGCATAGCTATGGGTGGACGTGGAACTGATGTTGCACGTGAATCTGCATCACTTGTTTTAACCGATGATAATTTTACATCAATAGTTCGTGCAGTAAGAATGGGAAGACGTATTTACGATAATATCAAAAAAGCAATGGGATACATCATAGCAGTTCATATCCCAATAGCAGGGATATCTTTAGTACCAGTATTGGCGGGATGGCCAATTGTACTTTACCCAGTCCACATTGCATTTTTAGAACTTATAATTGATCCAGTGTGCTCAGTGGTATTTGAAGCTGAAAAAGAAGAAAAAGATATTATGACAAGAAAACCACGCAAAAAAGATGAGAAACTTTTTGATAATAATATGATTGCTTCAAGCGCGTTTAGAGGGTTTGTTTTGATGCTTGCAGTAGTTGGAGTTTATGCATTTAGCCTAAATAGTGGAATTGAAGAAAATACTGCGCGCGCAATGACTTTTAGCACATTGATAATTGGAAATTTGGCGCTTATATTAGCAAGTAGATCGCAGACTCAGACCATATACGAGACACTTGCAAGTGAAAACAAAGCACTTTTGGCAGTGATTGCGTTTGCACTGATATTTTTGACACTTGCATTGTTTGTTCCATTTTTACAAAACTTGTTTAAGTTTTCTCAAGTTAGTATGGAGCAAATTGGAATTTGCATTGTTGCATGCATTTTGAGTATGATTGCATTTGAAGTTTCAAAAATGACGATGTATCATACAAAAAATACACTTAACATAACAAGACCACTAAAAAGTTGAATAACAAATTGCTAAAAGAGCACTAAAAGCCATAAATGGCGTTAGTGCACGATTTGTTGATGACAAAACGGATACATCCGATGACTATAACGTTGAATGTCTTGTGCTCATTTTTAGCAAATGGATTGCCACCCACAAAGTGCCGATGGCACTTTGAAGCACCAGTGGCTTTTGAAAGCCACT
>CAZHIX010000032.1:0-3244 GCA_964532715.1 Microcaldota archaeon
CACTTTGAGTGGGCGGTTGATGTACAGGTGTCATCTCAACCACCGGCTTTGTGCCTGTGGCGCACTCATGCGTGCTTGAAAGCACTTTGTGAGTGGCAATCCATTTGCTCAAATGAGCACAAGACCCAGCCATTTATGGCTGGGTGCTCTTCGGCAAATCTGATTTTGAAGTATCAGATTACTCAAGGATTTACTCAATTTCCTTAGAATTCTATCAGTGGTTTTTGTTTTAATCTGTTTATTTATGGTATTTTTATTACTTTTGTGTAGGTTATAAGTTTAAATTATAGTTATGTGTCCAAATACTATTAATGAATTTTATCAATACTATAGATTTTTTACCACAAAAAATCTTCACAAAACACGGTGGATCATTAAAGACTCACTTTTTCAAAAAGCGTAAGCTTGGTCAAGTCTTATATGATGGAAAAACTTCTGATGGAAGACCTCTTCAAATAAGGCGCTTTTGCAATATCCGAGATGATCCAAAAGATCTATTTGATTTACATAAGCGTGCATTTTCAAATCTTGCAGGTTTTGAATTTCAAGCAAATAATCAAAACTGGGGTAGTGATCTTCTTGACCCTATGAATAACTATATGCATAATCGTCACGATTTATTTGTTGCCTATGTTCAAGGCAAGCTTGTCGGAATAGGTGCGTTTATCGAATCTGATTTTTTATGTACTGAACTTTTGAGATTGCGTGTTGATCCAGAATTTTCAAACAACGGTATAGGGTTAAAATTAAAACAAGTTAGAGAATATGTCGCTAAATACCAATACGGTTTTCAATATGCTCTTACTGAAACATCTGAGCATCAGAAATCATCTATTCATCTGGCAGAAAAAATGGGCTACAAATTAATGCTTCAAGTTCAAGAAAACTGGTATGCTTCAAGTGATAAGGTTGTTGTGTCATATTATCATTTGAAAAAACTCTGATTGTTTTCAGATACCTCTGTATCATTATATCTAAGAGTATTTTTTTGATACTTTTTACGTATTATCAAACGTTTTCTAATACTAATTAAGAGACGTTTTGAGTATTATTATCCAATATCACACCATATCATGTAATGTTTCATCGTGTTATCTTGCACACTGCAAAATTGGTTCAATTGCTTTTTTATCAACATAGTCAAATCCTTCAAGTTCCTTTAGTGCGACCAAATCCTTCTCATCTTTTGTTTTGTTATATTTTTGTTTTGCACTCATTTTAGGTGCTAACATTAGAATGCTATCAATAAAATTGAGTTTTCCAAGTCTTCCACGAAGATGAAAATATTTTATTTTTTCTGCAATGTTTTGAGGTATATTTGTTTCAAATATTTGTTTTGCCTCATGACTATCTGCAAAGCTAGAAGAAACTGAGAATACTACGATTTTTTTGTCTTGTATTTTGTCAAAATTCTTTATGATAATATCCATATCTAAAATTTTTCCAACATAAACACACGCGCCAAATATGATCGTACTATATTTTTGCATATTTTCTACATTTACTTGTTTCACTTCACAAATTTCACATTTAAGTTCATCTGCAATCCATTGTGCATACTGTTTTGTGCTTCCATACTTTGATTTGTATATTACTATTTTATCAGACATATTTCTTACCTCGTACCATAATTAAATTCATATTCGCATTCTTATAATTCTTATAATGCATATAACTATCTAATTTAAACTAATTTGATATACGTGCAGGTTTTATCGCACCTGTTATTGCAGTCTGATTCAAGTAGGTAAAATGTTGTGTCTTAGTTACGGTATAATACGTATTCATAACAAACGCTAAAATACTGAATTAGAAATCCAGAGTACAAAAAAACTCTTTAAATTGTGAACTTGAAACGCCGGCGACAGGATCCTCAACTTGTTGGGGAGTCTGCCGACAAGTGAGGCGATAGCCGAACGCCGGCGGCAGGATTTGAACCTGCAATCCCGTAAGGGACCAGTTTTCAAGACTGGCGCACTACCAGGTTATGCGACACCGGCAAAAGTAGTATAATCTATTTTGATAAAATAAGAATAAAAATAAATGTGCACGCTATTGCACAGTTTCTATCTCAACATCTCCATTAACTATCAACTGACAAGCAAGTCTTTGATTTGGTTTTGCCCCAAATGCTTCAAGTGTGGATGCTTCGTTTTCAGTTTTTGGATTTAAGTTTTCCATTCCTTTTACTATATTTACAAGACAAGTCAAGCATACTCCTTCTTTACATGAAAAATTAATACTTGCACCGTTCTGTTCTGCAACATCAGAAAGCTTTGTACCTGCTGGGACTTCAACACTAATATTGTCATTTTTGAAAGTAACTTTTGGCATTTTAAATCACCTCATAACTACACGTGTTTTCATTTTAAAAGAGTTGGGGTTTGAACTACAGTTTTTATCTGTATTTACTTATCTACAAGATGCGCTTGTTCTATTATTGCTTTTCCACATATATTCTCCCACTGTATATTCCACTTATCTATTTCAATTCTTTTTTTGAAAAATGATGCATTCGTGACAAACGTTTCTCCTTCTCCTCCTTCCAAAAAAACGTTTATTGGTGGATTTAGTTTAAGTAAATCGTCTACGTGTTGGGGTAAATATCTTTTTGCAAGCCATTCTTTTTCAAGACCTTGTGCGCTAACTGCTACAAAATAAACCTCCATTATTTCAAGCATGTGTTTTAGAAAATGCGAGTCTTTGTGCCAAATGGGAGAGAATGCTTCTATTCCAAGGTCATTTGCTATTTTGTCAATTCTTGATTTTTGATAAACAGATGCAACTGCACCTGTCACCAAACCCTCACAATCGGTGTCTATTAATGCATTTTTCAAATCCTCAAGTTCAGTTTCATGTGTCGTTTTAAATGTTTTTATTGGCAGTTGTGAGGCTTTAGCTTGCATCTCACACCATTTTATGTTCGGGTGGTGGAACATCATCGAATCTTCTTGAGGTTGCATATTTACTAAGACCACATCATGTCCCTGTTCAAGCGCCCACAAAACTGCATAATTAGAGTCTTTTCCTCCAGAATATAGTGTTGCGATTTTCATTAAATCATTCTCTTATTCTACAAAATCTACTAATGAACACAGTGGGTGACGCCGATACTTCGTATCGTCAACCCCCTGCTTCACTCATTCTACTAATGGACACAGGGGGTAATGCCACACCTTTGGTGTGTCGACCCCCTGCTTCACTCATTCTACTAATGGACACAGGGGGTAATGCCACACCTTTG
>CAZHIX010000032.1:3344-7976 GCA_964532715.1 Microcaldota archaeon
CACCTTTGGTGTGTCGACCCCCTGCTTCACTCATTCTACTAATGGACACAGGGGGAATCGAACCCCCAGTCTCTGCCTTGCGAAGGCAGCGTCTTACCGTTCGACTATGTGCCCATGTTGACGCTTTTAAAGGCAGCGTCTCCCTCGGTTCGCGTTAGCGAACCGGGGGTGCGACATCCCGAAGGGATGGCGACATACCGTTTGAACTATGTGTCCAAAATTAAACTAATGCAAATAAAACACATCTATTAATTCAAATCAAGAATTTAAAAACAAATTGCAAGAACGTGGCGTCTGGTCAATTACTCTGATTTAGATGTCCAATTTAAATATGTATTGCAAGTTAACAAAAACGCTATATTACTTAACTTAGGTTAAGTAAAATGGCAGATTACTTAACTTGTAATACTGTTGTTATTACTAAAGATATATAATAACAATATTAAATAAAAATAGAAAAAATAAAAAGAAAATTAAATGCAAGTTATATTCTCTAATGTGGATAATTCCCTGCGCTTTTGTTGCTCTGCTTGTTTTGATGCCATGATTCTTGATATATGCTCAGATTGCAATCCAGTAACTATCGCAGTTGCGCATATCATGTTGTCTGATTTGTTTGCCATCAATCTTGCACCAACTTTCACATTTGCGTTGCAATCAAATTTATCAGTGATACGTTCACCTGTTTCAATCACTTCACCAAGTGTGAGTCCACTTCCACCTTCTATGTGTAATAATGCGCCTTTTGCACCTTCATACGACACATCAAGTAATGGGTGATCGAGTGTGTTTCTTGCAATTTTTTCAACTCTGTCTGGGCCTGAGGCTTCTCCCATGGAAATAAGTGAAATTCCACCATTTTCCATTATTGATTTTACATCTGCATAATCAATATTCATTAACGATGGCTCCATTATAGTGTCTGTTATGCCTCTAACTGCTTTTGCTGTAATCGCATCTGCAAGATTAAATGCGTCATTAATTGGGATATTTGGGGCATACGATACTAATCTATTGTTATCTATTACTACTACTGTGTCTGATTCCTTTGCAAGTCTTTCTAGCCCCCATTCTGCCTTTTTTAGTCTTGCGCGTTCAAGTGAAAATGGGGTTGTTACTATTGAGACAACTATTGCTCCTTGTTCTTTTGCAATTTGTGCAACAGTTGGCGCAGCACCGGTTCCTGTTCCTCCTCCTAAACCTGCTGCTAAAAATACAAGTTCGTTCTCCCCGATAATCTCCTTTAGATCTGCTCTTGATGCTTGAACACATTTTTCAGCAATCTCTGGAAATCCTCCCGCACCAAGTCCGTTTGTTATATTTTTTCCAATAAGAACTTTTTTCTGAGCCTGTATGCTTCTCAAATGTAAACTATCCGTGTTTACTGCAATCGTTCGTGCAGATTTCACGCCTTGCTTTTCTATGCGGTTTATAGTATTGCACCCTCCACCACCAACACCTATTATGCTGATGCGGATTTTGTCATTAGAAATCTCATCCATCGGTGTCTTTGCAATTGCAGAAGACCCCGTCCTTGCTTGCGCAATCATATCCTCAAACATCGTACCTATCCCCCCAACTATGGCTACAAACGCATCTTGGTCGCTTTTCTTGCGTTTCTGCTCTGTATAAAGAGCGAAAGTTTATAAATACATACGTTTTTTTACGTCGTAGTGTGTTAATTTATAAAAAAGCAGGGATTATACGGTTTAGTCTATAAAGTAAACTTCCGCTATTTTTTTAAAGTTATAAAAAAATAAAAAAAGTGAAAAAATCGACTTTTTAGCCGATTATTTCTATATCTGAATAACTCAAGCTAGGCTTTGTTTCTTCTTTTGCTTGTGAATCTGTGCCAAAAATGTTTGCGCCTTTTACTCCTGTAACGATTGCAACTATTTCTAGTTTGCCATCATAACCTGGAATAAGTCTTGCACCCCATTTTACTGTTGCCTGTGCATCCATCTTCTCAGTGATTATTTCTCCGGCCTTAATTGCATCTCCCAATGTAAGGTCAGAGCCTCCTGAAATATGGATAAGCGCACCATTTGCACCATCGAAATCTACATCAAGCAATCTGTTTTTGAGCACTCCTTCTGCCGCACCACGCACTTTATCGTTGCCCTTGCCTTCACCAACAGCAATGAATCCGACTCCTCCGCCAGAAACTGTTGATCTAACATCTGCAAAGTCAATATTGATAAGTGAGGGTTGTGTAATCGTCCAAACAAGACCTCCTACTGCTTTTGCTAATATTTCATCAGCAACTGCAAATGCCTCGTTCATTGGAAGATTTGGCACAAGTTTTACTAGACGATTGTTATCAAGAACTATTACAGAATCTACATTCTTTCTTAGTTTTCCGATAGCCTCATCTGCTTTTGCTCTTCTTGCCCGCTCAAGGTTGAATGGATAAGTAACCATTGCGACCGTAATCGCACCCTGTTCCTTTGCAATCTCGGCAATTACTGGTGCTGCTCCTGAACCTGTTCCACCACCCATACCTGCGCATATAAACACGAGGTGAGCGCCTTCAAGTTCTTTCTCAAGCATTGCACGGTCAACTTCTGCCGCTTTTGCTCCGGTTTCGGGGTATCCTCCAGCACCAAGTCCTTTTGTGATGGACTTTCCTATGAGAACTTTTTTGGATTTCTCATGGATCATATTCAAGTGCTGTCTGTCGGTGTTAACTGCTACTAAATCACAGCCTTTGACACCCGAGCGTATTAATCTATTTATGGTGTTGTTTCCTCCACCACCTACTCCTACTACAACAATCCGAATTTTGTCTGAGCCAATGGCTTCACTTGGAGCTGACTCTTGCTCACCCAGGACGGATTTTACTAAACTTTCCATGTTTTCGTCCCTCGCTAAAGGTGGCGTGATAACTCGTGTACAGTTTATATATAGAGCACATTTCTGTTATTATTTCTAAAACGTTATGTGATCATTTTCTCATGCAGTGGTGTAATAATATTCCCCCTCTGCTCTCTGTTCTCTATCCTTTACTGATCCGGGTTTATTTATTCTGGGGCGTGCTGTATCAATATCTCTTCTTAGTGTGATATCTAAATCCTTTAAGAATTTATTCAAGCCGTCTTTTTTGTTTGCAGGCGCATTTGCAAAACCTTTTTTAGAGCCTTCTCCCTCAAACACCATTATACGTGAGGATATTGCATCTACAAGAACCAAATCGTGATCAACCACAAAACAAACTTTATCGCTATTTTCAATTAATCGTTGTACAAGCGCTGCAAAATTTAATCGTTGTTCAACGTCTAAGAACGCCGATGGTTCATCTAATAAATAAACATCTGCATCTTTTGAAAGTGCGTTTACTATAGCAACTCGTTGCATTTCTCCACCTGAAAGTGTATTTAATTTTTTATCCATAAGTGAATTTACTCCAAGTTTTCGTGTTGCTTCTTCAAAAAATTGTGCATTCAATTTGTTTTTGTAAAACAGTTCTGAAACCAAAATGTCTTCATCCATTTTAACGTATTGTGGTTTGTAAGAAATATTCATTTTATACTCAAGCTCGTTTTCATTATCTGATTTTTCAACACCTGCAAGCATCTTAACAAATAGCGATTTTCCAATCGCATTTTTACCAACTATACCGACAACCTCGCCTTCGCGTATCTCTCCTTTTTGCGAACTAAATTCAAATTCTCTAAACTTTCTGCTAAACTCTGGATATGCAAATTTCACCTTTGATTTTCTTGTACTTGCCACATTTTTTTGAAATTTTATCTCATAATCTCTAAATCGCATATTTTCTTCTTTTAAGAATCCTTGCAAATATTGGTTTATACCTGCTCTTGTGTTTTTTAGACTTGAAACTATTCCATATGCATTTTCTTGTCCAAAGAACACATAAACATATTCGGAAAGGTAGTCAAATAATGCTAAATCGTGTTCAACTACAACTACCTTTTTTTGTTCTCCAAGCTCCTTTAGCGCTTTTGCCATTCTAAGTCTTTGTTCAATATCCAAATAGCTTGCAGGTTCATCAAAGTAATACAAATCAGCATCTTTGCACCAACATGCAGCGATTGCAACTCGTTGCAATTCTCCTCCTGAAATTTGACTTATTCGTTTATCCATCACATTTTGCAAATCAAAAAGTTCTATGGCATGTTCAAGTACATTGCGCTCATCTGTTTTTTCAAGAAGTTCTCTAACTTCTCCTCTAAAAACTGTTGGGATTTTATCTACGTTTTGAGGTTTTAATGCGACTTTTATTTTACTATCTTTTAATTTTTTGAAATATTCAAACTCTGCTTTTGGCATTTGTTTTGATAAGCTCTCAATTTTTGGGGGATTTTTATAATCTCCCATATTTGGCCAAATAGCCCCTGAAAGTAAATGCAATACTGTTGTTTTTCCAATACCATTTCTACCGATAAATCCCGTTACTCCTTTTTGTGCAAGTGCAATTCCATAAACCCTAAATGCGTTTATATCATATTGATGATAAACTCTGCCACACTCAGATACTAAATTAATTATTTTAATGCATTTGACTGGGCATTTTTTTGGGCAAATCCCACAGCCGGTGCATAAAATTTCAGATATTACTGGAAAGCCTTCGCTATCAACAGTAACTGTTTCGTCTCCCATTTGCACTCCTGG
>CAZHIX010000032.1:7986-14449 GCA_964532715.1 Microcaldota archaeon
ATACTTTTTGACAAATATAACCGCATTTTTTCTTTATACAAAGCTCTCTATCTATTATTGCTATTCTTGGCATTTTCAACACATCTTGCATATTTGAGTTTTAAGTATAACCTTAATCTAAAATCTCAACTTTTCAATTTACTTTCTTTATTTTTAAGCAATTCACACTTTAACTTGTGTTCATATTATTCATAATGCTTTGCGCCTGCATTTGCATATCAAATCCAAATAATGCTAAGATTGCATAAACTATATTTTTGATGATTAGAAGCAATATTATGAATGCTACAAACATTACTATACGTTTATATTTCGGGTCTAAATTTTTATAAGCCTCAATTTTTTTAGAAAAATATCCATCTATTTTGTTATACATTTTTGTGCGCAAAAGAATTATTGCAATTCCCATAATTGCAACTACGAATACATACTGTAATGAAAATCCAATTGCATATAAAAAATATAATACAATCACAAAGTATGCAATTCTCAAATATTCGCCTATATTTCTTCCAAAAATTTTTCCAACCATATCAATCGTGTTTATTTTTTCGGTGCGTGAGTATTTTAATGTGAGTTGCTCGTATTTATTATATGCGCATAAATCATCAGGATAAAAAAGAGGGTCTTATCAAGCTCACAGTAGAAAATCTTGAAGACTTGTGGCATTTAGAACGAGTTTTAAGTGAAGGCGATAAAGTCCAAGCAATTTCTTATCGTTCGTTTAAGGCAAATGAGAAATCGGCAAGCGAGAAGAAAAAAATAAATGTTTTGATTGTGGCGCAAAAAATAGAATTTGCGAAAAGTTCAAATCGTCTAAGAATTACAGGGCCTATTGTATCTGGTACTCCTTTGGAATATGTGCAGGTTGGTTCTTTTCACACAATTGATGTTGAACCACAAACTACTGTTTCAATTTACAAAGACTGGAAAAATCATCATCTTTCAAGGCTAAAAAAAGCAATTGAGCAAACCAACCGGCCTAGGCTTCATATGTTGGTGCTTGATGAGAAAAAGGCTATATTTACATCTGTTCTTGGTTTTGGAATAAATTATGATTGGGAGCTTGAGAATAGTTTATCTAAACGAGATGATTCAAAAAAGCAGTCTGAGGCTCAAAATCAATATTTTGGCAATATTTTGTCTCGCATAAGCGAGTTTTCTCAAAATAAAATAATTGTTGCAGGTCCTGGTTTTGCTCCTTCAAATTTTGCACAATTTGCAAAAGAAAAAAATCAAAAACTTGCATCAAATTTTGTTATGGCGCATTGTTCTTATGCTGAACGAAGTGGAGTTAACGAACTTATGAAAAATGGTGTTGTGTCAAAAGTTGCAAGTGATGAGCGAATAGCTATTGAGATGCAACTTATGGATGAGTTTAAAGTAGCACTTGCAAAATCTAGTAAAAAAATTGCTTATGGAATAAAAAATGTTTCAAACGCACTTGAGTGCAGTGCAGTTTCAAAAATACTTGTTTTAGACGAAGTTTTAAGAACTAATAAACAAGTTGACAAACTCATAGAAGATGCAGAAAATGCCAAAGTTGAAATAATGATTTTTTCGCACGAGTCTGATTCTGGTGCAGAGCTAGCAGGTTTTGGGGGTTTAATCGCATTCTTAAGATTTGAGTTAAGAGACGAGTAAATTTTGAGTGTGTCATTGTCAACGTGATTGCGCAAAATCGTATTTATCCTCAACATCATTGTGCAACAACTATTAATTTTGCTCAATGGCATTGAGAACCGTTATACCTTATACGAAATGTTTTGAATCGTATCAAAAACAATCAAACCATCAGTCAACTGCTATCAAAATCATCGCGACTAATGACGCAAGCAGTGCATATCCAATCGCAACAAATGCGTTTGTCAAAATTATTTTTGATTCCTCGCCTTTTAGTCCAACTGTCGCACTTGCAGCAATTATGTTGTGAATTGCAATCATGTTCCCAGCCGCACCTCCAACAACCTGAAGTGCTAGTATAACTATTGCCGATATACCAATATCAACAGCAACTTGTTGCTGAAATTGTGCAAAAAATATGTTTGATACTGTATTTGAACCTGCTAGAAATGAGCCAAAAAGCCCTATTTGTGCAGATGCAAATATGTAAATTCCACCAAAAACATCTGATACAAATTGTGCAATTATCATTGGCATCGATGGTATCATTTGATTTGAACTTGTTGAATTCAAAAACATTTGAACAAGTCCTACTGTAAATATTAGTGCAACAAATGTATATGCTCCTTTTTTACACGTGTTGGCAAACGCTATTTTAATTTGATTTTTACTCAAGCCATAATAAACTGCAGTTATTATTGCGCTTATAAAAAATGCAACTCCGGGATTTGTAAATATTGAAAAATTGTAAGATAAATTAGTTCCAAATATATTTTCAAATACAAACGAGGACGAGCTCAATATATCCGAAATCGGAGCTATTTTGGTAAAAACTAAAAATGCAGATGCAAGTGCATACGGTCCAAATATAGCCACAACCTGGTTTATCTGAAGTTTTGTTTTCTTTTTTGTTTTTGGAATAAGCCATCCATACTTAATAGCGACAAACATGAATGCAAGTGAAAATAACCCTCCAATAAGAGATGGAAATGTAGCTGAAGATAAATATGCCACTATAAAATATGGAACAACGAACGAGAGTCCTGCCATAATACAAAATGGAAAAAACTTAAATACAACACTAAATGGTTTTTTCTCAAGATGTGCAAGTGCAAGCATCATTACAAACGGAATAAATATCCCTATTATGGAGTGTATAAGTGCAGTTGTAATAGAAACTTGATGGAGTTGTTCATTTGTCAAGTCAACTGAATCTGCTATACCTATATTTATTGGAGCCCCAAGTGCACCAAAACTAACTGCAGTTGAATCTGCTATTAATGTCACTGCAACTGCTGATACTGGGGAAATTCCAATTGAAGCAATAAGTGGCGCGGAAAGCGCGGCGGGGGTTCCAAAACCTGCCGCGCCTTCAATTAAACAAACAAAAGACCAGCCGATTACTATTACTGCAACGTACTTGTGTAAATTAGATTTCGTTATCATTTTTTCTATTTTTTTTACAAATCCGCTCTGTTTTAAAGTCTCAAGCAAAAAAATTGCTCCAAGTAATATAATTATCAACTCAATTGAAGTCAAAGTGGCTTTTGCGTTTGATGCCAATATTGTGTTTGTATCAACGTTCCAATAAAACACCAAAATAAAAAGAGTAACGATCCAAGCAATTGGCATTGCTTTTATTGTCGGCATGCGCAGTATTATCATTAAAAAAAACAACAGAACTATCGGCAATATTGAAAGTGCAAAAAAAATCATGTGCATAAAATGAGCGTGATGATTAAAAACGCATTTGTATTTTTAAAAAAATAAAACGAAATTAACAAAAAATAAATAAGAAATAAAATTAAATAAGTAGTTTGCAAGTAATTTACTTTTAGAGGCTCGTTTGTGCGTTTTGTTGTGTTTTTGTTTGTTGTGCATCTTTTCCAACAATTACAATCTGTGCAAGGCATGCTTCAAGTTGTATTGCTTCATTTGCACCTTCAACCACTCTAAAGTTGTATTCTCCTATTTTGTCTATTAGGTGTGCTTTTGCACGCTCGTTAATCTTCACATTATCAATTTCACGAAACATTTGAATC
Source organism: Microcaldota archaeon (assembly GCA_964532715.1). GTDB lineage: Archaea > Micrarchaeota > Micrarchaeia > Anstonellales > Anstonellaceae > 1-14-0-10-45-29. The sequence continues at coordinate 11,652 of CAZHIX010000032.1, forward strand.
AATACATCTTCTCCTGAAAGTCCATAATCAATCATGAGCTCATGAAGTTTTTTTCTTGCCTCTTTGAATTTTCCATCAACTGCTAATTGCATCATATCTAGTATTTCTTTTGGTCTTGCTCTTGATGCATATTTGAATATATTGTCCTCACTTATTTTTTTTGATAGAAGTGAAGCTCCTTGTAGTGCATTTATGAGTTTTCTCATATCTCCATCAGATACGTATTTGAGTGCACCAAGTGCCTTCTCATCAATTGTAAGATTCTCGTTTTGTGCAATTCTATTTGCCATCATAGAAACTTCTTCATCGCTAAGCATAGTAAATCTAAAAACTGAACATCTTGATTGTATCGGTTCTATTATTTTTGACGAATAATTTGCACCTAAAATAAATCGTGTTGTGGAAACATACATTTCCATTGTTCTTCTAAGTGCGGATTGTGCATCTGATGTTAGCGAATCTGCTTCATCTAAAAATATAAGTTTAAACGGAACATCTGCCAAAGCAATTGTGCGTGCAAAATCTTTGATTTTACCTCTAACAACATCAATTCCTCGCTCATCAGATGCGTTGAGTTCAAGCACGCATTCGTTTCTTGCAGATCCATAAAGCTCATTTGCAAGTGCAAGTGTTGCAGTAGTTTTTCCACACCCCGGTGGTCCTGCAAACAAAAGATGGGGCATATTTTTTGCTTTTGCAAACGATTTTAGAGACTGAACAATATCTTTTTGTCCAATTATTTCCTCTAATGTTTTGGGTCTATATTTTTCAGTCCAAGGAGTAATATCAAATTTTTCTGTCATATATATCACTAATCAAAACTTATTGATACAACATTTATTTACTCATTGTTTTGATAAAGGTTAAATACCTATAGAGTGAAACCTCTTATATTGTAAGCTTTACAATTTTTAGTGATTTTCATGGTTGATTTAAAAGAAGTTGAAGAGAACATATTAGCATACTGGAAATCTCATAAAATATATGAGAAAACAAAAAAAAGAAACGAAGCATCAGTGCCGTTCTTTTTTTGCGATGGCCCGCCATATGCAACTGGTCAGATACATCCTGGAACTGCGTGGAACAAAACTTTCAAAGATTCTATATTGCGTTATTATCGTGCAAAAGGGTACAACGTACATGATCGCCCAGGATACGATACTCATGGGCTTCCTATAGAAGTTCAAGTTGAAAAAGAGCTTGCAATCACAGATAAAAAAGAAATAGAAAAAATGGGTTTAGAACCGTTCATAGCTAAATGCAAGCAACATGCATCCAAGTATATCTCAGTAATTTCATCTCAATTTGCAAGATGCGGGGTCTGGATGGATTGGGAACGTCCATACATTACTTATCACAATAATTACATAAATTCTATTTGGAAAACAATCAAATCTGCTGATGAAAAAGGTCTTTTAACCCAAGGTACTTATGTAGTTCCTTTTAGTCCTGCATCACAAACGTCTTTGGCAAACTACGAGCTTGAGTATCGCGAAAAAGAAGATCCTTCCATATATGTAAAATTCAAAGTAAAATCAAAAGAGAACGAATACTTGCTTATTTGGACGACCACTCCATGGACTTTAATTGCAAATCGTGCGGTGATGGTTCATCCAACGTTTAGTTATGTCCGTGCAAAAGTTGGCGATGAAGTTTGGATTGTTGCAAAAGAACGCCTTGGTCATATAAATGAGTTTTTGGGTGGCAGTTTGCCTCTTGAAATAATATCAGAAACATCTGGCAAAAAGTTAGAAGGTATAGAATATGAGCATCCACTACAATCAAAACTTGCAAAAGATTTTGAGCGCAAAGTAATTCTAAGTGACGAATATGTTACGCTTGAAGATGGTTCAGGCCTTGTTCATACCGCACCTGGTCATGGCCCAGAAGATTTCATAGTGTGTAAAAGATATGGAATCCAACCATTTTGCCCTGTTGATACTGCCGGAAAATATACTTCTGACGCTGGAATTTATGTCGGTCTTGAAGTTCTAAATGCAAATAATCTGATAATTTCAGAACTCAAAAGTGTAGGTGCACTTGTGCTTGAGCAAAAAATAATGCATCGTTATCCTCACGACTGGAGAAAGAAAACTCCTCTCATATACATCACAACTCCTCAATGGTTTATTTCAATATCAAAATTAAAACAAAGAATGCTTGATGAGATTGATTCATCCATTAATTTTCATCCGCAATTTGCAAAAACTCGTTTTAGGGATTTTGTATTATCTGCACCTGATTGGTGTATTTCCCGTCAGAGATTTTGGGGGACTCCCTTGCCCATCTGGGTTTGTTCAAATCCACAATGTGCACACAAAAAAGTTGTTGCAGATGTATCTGAATTGCCAGATCCTAATATGGATTTACATCGTCCATACATAGATTCTGTAGTTTTTGAATGTCCTAAATGTAAATCACAAATGAAACGTGTTGCAGATATTTTGGACGTGTGGTTTGATTCTGGCAATGCGATATGGGCTCAACTTAGTGATGATGAGAAGAAAATGTGGACTTCGAAAAATGGTTCTTTGCAAGCAGATTTTATAGTTGAAGGAAAAGATCAAACGCGTGGGTGGTTTTATTCTCTTCTCGGTTCAGGGGTTCTTCTTGACGATGAAACTCCATACAAGAATCTCACCATGCATGGATTTTTTGTAGATGAAAAAGGGGAAAAAATGTCAAAGTCTGTTGGCAATTATGTTCCGCTTGAAGATATAATCTCAAAATACGGTGCAGATTCATTTAGGCTTTGGAGTTTATCCTCAACAGTCTGGGATGATCTGAAATTCTCATAC
>CAZHIX010000033.1:0-3536 GCA_964532715.1 Microcaldota archaeon
GACCTACGTATTCAAAGTACTTGAAAAAGTGGGGGAACGACGGCACTACAAAAGTCCAAAAACAAGCGCTAACCCCCAACAAAAGGCAGTTTGCGCTCGGGGTGCACTGTTATTTAGTACTTCGAATGAAGTTTCAGATGGTGCAAGTGCGTCCCATATATTTTTGGTCTCGGAGTTTATAGAAATAGTTTGTAGTGCACTTGCTGGCCAAGAATCATCACAGTTTGGAATTTGAGTATAATCAAGTTGCTTATGTAAATTTGCTTTTTCATCTGAAACTCTTGCACAGACCGCAAGATCATCTTGTGCAGTGCTATCAACATAAGGACAGAAAATTACTCTAAAATCTTTTTTCATTGGATTTTGAGGAAATGGGAATTTTATAGCTACTTTTCCATTTGAGTTTGTAAAGGTCTTGCAAACTTTACTAGCACTAATTGAACCATATGGATCAAATGTTGCACCTCCTACATATCTACCGCCATCAATTATTATCAGCCCACCTTTCACATAATTTACAACCCCCTCCCCAGATATAGGATCTGCAGTTATATAGTAAAGTTCAATTTCAAGTTTCCCATCTGGCGCATTTTTTTCATGTTCATAAAAAACATTCATAAACGTAGAAGTTGCAGGTGCAGGACAAACTGCAGGAACACATTGACATTTCCCATCGCTACCTTCCTGACAAGTGTAATCAGAACCTTGAGCACACGTTTTTGCAGAGATATCACAGGGGGGATCTGAACCCTCGCACACAATTGAGTGCAAAAAACCCGAAAGAAAAGATATGAGCACTAATACAAAAAATATTTTAACAGATTTTCCCCCACAATTCATGAGAGTGTAACGGATATGTGGTTTTTATATGTTCTTATTATGAGTTACACAAACAGCAGTGTTTTACACCGTCACAGTTCAAATTGTTTTTGACAATTCGACCCGCGGGCAACTCAGATCTCTTGTGAGATTTGACCATTTGAACCTGCAACACAAAATGAACAAAAGATAAGCAAGAGTAAACAATGAATAAGTGAGAGACAATAATGATAATAATAAGTTTTCAAAATATGTTCAGCACTGATTGTGTAAAATTGATTTTATAGCTAAAAATGACTCCCAAAACTAAAACTAAGAACGCTTCAAAAACCTGTGAAACGAGCCGAATTTTTGAGCATAAGCTCAAAAATTGCCAAGGGCGGGATTTGAACCTGCAACACATCGGTCTTCAGCCGATTGCTCTCCCAGGTTGAGCTACCTTGGCACAAAATTGCAAATGGCACGTAAATGACATATATATGATAAGATATTATTTGCGCGCGCATTTAATATTGATAATTTGCGTTTTTAAATGCAACGCCTTGTTGTTATGAGATTATACTTTTGTCAAAATCCAAAGAGTTGCCAAAACTGCACCTAAAATTCCCACAGGGATTGCAATTTTTAGAAGTGAGAATACTGCATTAAACGTGCTTACAATTTCAGAAGATTGATATGGACCTAAAACCTTTAGTTTAATTCTTTTTTTCACCATACCAAATTCTACTGCGGATAGATTATCATGCGCTTTTTTTGCAAGCTCTAAAACTGCAGATTCAAGTTCATCGTAATCGTCCACGCCAGCGGGATTGAACACGCCCCTAACGGCATTTAGCTCATGTGAATCAGTAGTAAATATTTCTACTTGACGTGCATGTGAATATTGTTTTTTTATTGCATCTATGAGTTTCTCTCTGGCGTTTGCAATTATACTATTTGAATCAATCAAAACATAAAATATTGGTTTGTGCGACGCAGAATCAAAACATGCAACTTTTATACCACCAGACGCTACACTTGATATATTTTTTGGATAATCACAAGCCCAACCTGCACGCATTGCTTCCATAAGTCTTTTTTGAGATTTTGCATTTTCAAGCGCGTCTAACATATCAAAAGACTCTTTTGAACCTGGCTCTACGTAATCTACATCTTCTGATTCACAATTATGACAATCAATAGCTATTGAATCCCCATTTTCAAGTCGTGCATTTTCCATTAAAGCCCAACCAATAGCTAAGTTCACATCTTCAGTTGATTGTGGAGCACGAGTAAATGCGAATATGACATCGTTATTTATTTGCATGTGATGACAACTTTCCAATGCTTTTTTACCAAGCCTGTATGAAAAATACGCTGGGCGAAGATTAATTTCTGAAATAGCCTCATTACAATTATCTATAATGTAATCTAAACAATCTGATTTGACTGGATCTAAATCATGAGTTGCAGTCCCATGAAAAACAAATGTGCAATTAGAAATATGTGTTTTTAATCTGGATTCAATAAGTGCAGAAAATTGTGCACCCCCCAAATTTCCAAACGGCCCGAAATGAAAATAGGGAACCACCCAATCCATAACCCCGACATTAGTTTTAAATCTTGCAACTGCAACCCAAGTGTTTGCAATCTCGCCCATCTCATCAAAAGCATCTTCAATCTCATTATCCTGATATAACCATTGAGATGCAAAGAGCGAAATTGCATCTGAGGAAGAAATCCCAAGATTCTTTTTCAGTGGTCTTGAAGCCATGAATAAAATAGAGTATAATAAGAATACGAAAACTAATGAGGAGAGTGCGATTTTTATTGCAGAATCCTCTATCGCTTCAGCAAATAAAAATGAAGCAAATATAAGTGCACCAAGATGTAGAATTGATTGTAGCGTTGCAAAAATCCAACACGAACGCTCAAGACCAAAAGCAAATTTTAGTATTACAAGCCAGACAAGAAATGAAATACCAAAACCGACATATACAAAATCACGTATGAAAAAAATTGCTAGAAAATAGAAAAACGAATATGTGATACAAGATAATAATGCTACTGCAAGTGCACGCGCAAAATTAACTTTTCTTCTTGAAATATTAAGTACAACAGAAGTAAAAATTGATGGAAATGCTACTACTAAAACGATCATTGCTGAACCAAAAGTTATAGATTCAAAATCAAATTTTTGCAGATGTAATCCACCGATTAGCGCACCAAAGATTAATGCGCTAAGCAGAATAAATGAAATTAACACTTTTGGATGTGGCAGACTCACAAAATATTTTGTTATTGATACTGCCTCTTTTGCAGACTCCATATAAGTTTTGGATGCATTGTGAATTTATAAAATCAACATCTGCACAATTGATAAACAAAAATAGTGATTACTAAGAGTTATACCTTTTTCTTAAACAAAAGTAGCAATTGTTAGAATTTATTATTTTTTCTTGATCTTTGTTCAGTCTCAAATTGGGCACCAAGTCGCATTGTATGATTTTGAGATACTCTGCTCTTGAGTATTTCTTGTAAATCATGAACATTTTGAACATACTCGCTAGCTACTGCACTAAAGGGTTTTTTCTTTCTATTTGCAATTTTTGTGAGTTCAAGCGCCAAGTATCTAATCTCAGAGTTAGCGTTCGCCTTTTCCTCTTCCATAATCTGTTTATGCTTGAAAATGCTTAATAATGGTTGCATCTATGTCAAACTATCAATACGCCACAGAT
>CAZHIX010000033.1:3546-13310 GCA_964532715.1 Microcaldota archaeon
TTACACATGCATTGCACTTATGCAAGTTATCGCTACACCACAGATATTACACATGCTTTTATTCACATACGCACCTACTTTACATATATGGAAATGATATGCCCAAGATGTGCAAAAAGCTCGCTTGATACAGCGTTCGTAGGTGATTTTTGTATATACTGTCATCTTGAATCCAAAAAAGAAGAATTGCCCAATTCAGTACAGATTATAATATGCCCAAAAACAGGACTTATGCGCACAACGGCGAAGGTAGCATCCGAGCAAAAGACTCAGCGCTATAGTTTATCTAAAAAAAAGGTTGCTGAAAGTTGGATAAAACCAGATAACTCATTGATAAAACAAATAGTAAAGCGCCCATTTAAAAAAGCAGGTTTTGATTGCAAATACAAAATGGGAGATGAATTTATTACATTATATTTTGAGGGTGCAGATGGTCAAAAAATAACACACGAACATCCGTTTCACATAGAGTATGTTAAGATTTTATCTCCAATGGCGTCTAGAGCAACTGGAGGATATTTTGAAGCGATTGTACAACTTAGAGGAGATAGAGAAAAAATTGAAAAGTATCGCAAAAGAATAGTCAAAGAACTTCAAAGACATACATTCATTGCAAAAGACTTAAATTTGCCAGAAGGAGTTGACATTTATGTCGGGCAAAAAGAAAAGATTCAAACAATACTTAGAGATCTTGGATTGATATCTGAACGTTCAAAAAAATTATCAGGACAACGAAGAGATACAAAACGACTTTATAGAGATACATTTTTAGTTAGGTTTTAGCGGTCGCAAGATATTTTGAAATTTGTAGAGTTTGACGAGAAGTGATAGGATAGGTGTTTTTAATCTTCTTTGAAGATAATAATATACTATTATGGCCACGGTGGTGTAATGGTAGCATTGGGGATTGTGGAAAGCCCCTCATCCGATTTTGGATGATGTTTGCAAAACTCCCTTAGTCCGAGTTCAAATCTCGGCTGTGGCCCATTATATTCAATCTTGAAAGCTTGCAACTGATTTTTAAACCAAAAAATACATAGATATAGATGTGGAAGAAAAATTTAATTTTGATAATACCAGTCAGATCAAAATCCCAACAAACATGCTTGAACAGATAATAGGTCAAGATGAAGCAGTTGAAATTGCAAAATTGGTAGCAGTGCAACGACGCCATCTTTTACTTGTAGGAGCTCCGGGAACTGGAAAATCTATGATTGCACGTTCAATTGCATCTTTACTCCCCAGTGCAAAAACTGAGATTTCACTATTGCACAACCCCGCAAAACCAGAAAGACCATTTTTAGAAATACGAGATAGAAATAGCTTAAAAGATATGGATATGGGAAGTCAGCAGATACGAGGAATAATTTTAATGCCAGACGAAGTTCCTCATTTTGTATCTGAGCGCTTAGGTTTTAGATGCAGGTCTTGCACAAAATATTCAAGCCCAAATAAATCAGTCTGTCCATATTGCAATAAAGAAAAGTTCAGACAATCAGCAGGACCATTTGATGATTTACTTGTTCAACTTGGAGATAATGAACGTGAGGATATAGTTCATACTACAAAAATATCAGATGGAAAAGAAGAATTAGTTATTTTTGAGCGTGTTGATGAACGTTCAATTCGCGCACTAAATCAAGACGAATTAGCTCAAGGCCAAGAAGGTTCTACCAAAGGATTTTCAAGAAATGTAATTGTTCCAATAGACAGAAAACTTTTTGTTCAAGCAACAGGTGCATCAGAGACTGAGCTTTTAGGAGACGTTCGCCACGACCCGTATGGAGGACATAACCAAATTGGAACTCCAGCATATACACGTGTGGTTCCCGGAGCAATTCACGAGGCTCACGAGGGAGTTTTATTCATAGACGAGTTAATTTCAATAGGTCATTTACAAAGACATTTGCTTAGTGCTATGCAGGATAAACGTTTTCCAATAATGGGAAGAAATTCGTCTTCAACAGGTGCAACAGTTCGTGTAGATAATGTACCGTGCGATTTCATTTTAGTTTCTGCAATAAATCTCTCGGATATACACAAAATAATGCCTGCGTTGCGCTCAAGAATAAGTGGAGATGGATATGAGGTAGTAGTAAATTCAGTCATGGATGATAATGCACAAAATCGTGAAAAGTTTGCACAATTTGTCGCACAGGAAATAAAGAAAGACACGAAAATTCCACACGCAACAAAAGAAGCAGTGAATGCGTTGCTTGATGTTGCAAGAAAAAAGGCAAAAATATTAGATCAGCGCGCGGGTATTTCTTTACGTTTAAGAAGTCTATCAGGAATATTGAAATCTGCAGGGGACTGGGCAACGGTTGAAGGTTCACAATTCATAGAACAAAAACATATCAAGATGGCACTTATTCGTGGCAAGATGGCTGAGGAACAGATGAGCGCAAAGTACGGTTCAGTTTTCAAAGCTTCAATGTCTGATTGGGAAACAGATTTTTCAAATCCAAACGATAAAGACGCAAGATGATTTACAAAAAATTCAAACAAACTGCACAATAAACCATTTACCTAACTACCGATGATAACGCGCGTATGAATTGCGCGTGTTTTAATTTGTTTTTGATATATATTTTGAAAACAAACATTGTTTTGCTATTATATATTTTTAGATTGAAATACAATTGATGGAAGAATCACTTGGAATAGTAATTTCAACACCTGAAACTCCCAATACGACTATGTTTGATTTTGCGATAAAATCATCACATGTTCAAAAAGGAGAATTTGTTCAAGTAAAAAGCCCAAGTGGTCCGGTTCTTGGTTCAGTTAGTGAGATTGTTAGGGCAAATCGTTATTTTGAAAGAGCTGAATCTGTTGCAGAATATTCAAATCAAATGTCTCATTTTCCAACAGAGGAATGGGAATATTCTATTGCAAAAGTTAGAGTACATGGAGTGTTAGATAAATTGAGATTATCTCGTGCATCTACACCAGTAAAGTGTGGGCTTCATGTTTTCAAAGCAGAAACACAACAATTAAAATCATTTTTGAGAATAGACGATAGCGGTCTTGAAATAGGGAAGTTACGCCATCATGAATTGGATGTAAGAATAAATCTTTCAAAACTTTTTCAAAAACATTTGGCAATTTTAGCGATGTCAGGATCTGGAAAATCATATTTAGCTGGAGTCTTAATGGAAGAACTTTTAGAGCGAAAAGAAAATCTTTCAAAAATTGCGATAATAGTAATAGATAATCACGGAGAATATATTGGTTTTGAAAATTCAATTTACAAACAAAAGACAACTGTAATTGATGGAACGAAAATAAAAATCGGTTTGAAAAATCTTTCAAGCTCAAAACTTTTTGAATGGTCTTCATCTTCAAAATCTGCACGACGTATAATAAATAATCAATTAAAAGATTTGAAAATAAAAGCAAAAAAAAGTGGTGAATCTTTTTCACTTAGAGATTTGTCAGATGCAATTGCAAGTGATGAATCCATAAAAGAAAATGTACGTGCACCACTTCTTGGGTCTATTGATGAATTGGAATCATTTCGTTTAATATCCAAAACAGATACTATAAAAACAAGTTTAGTAAAACCTGCAAACTTAATTGTTTTTGATTTATCTAAAATTGATGATTCAAGAAAAAAACAAATGATTGTTTCACATTATGCACATAAATTTTTTCATAAAAGAAAAAAAGGTAAAATTCCGCCGTTTTTATTAGTGGTTGAAGAAGCACATAATTTTTGCCCAGAAAGAATGGATAAAACAAATGCATTATCACGACCAATAATAAATACAATTGCACGAGAGGGAAGAAAATTTGGAGCATCTTTGTGTCTTATTTCGCAAAGACCAGTTCAGCTTTCTACTACTGCACTATCCCAATGCAATAGTACGATAATTCTGAGGATTACAAACCCATATGACCTAAAACACATAGGAGAATCTTGCGAGGGGATAGATTCAGATTCGCTAAAGTCAATAACTACACTAAAAGTTGGTGAGGCACTTATAATGGGAGAAGCTGTTGGCGCTCCGATTTTTGTAGATGTAAGAAAAAGACGCTCAAACATAAAAGAAGCAGGACAATCACTTGATGAACTTGCTATTGAATACGAAAAAAAATTATTAGAACAAGATGAACAAATAGAGGCATATTTGTAATTTTTAGAAAAAATCAAGTGCCCATGCACCAAAATACCCTATGAGAGTGTATCTAATTATTCTTCCAAGAGCGCAAAATATGACAAAGTATTGCCATTTCATTTTTGCAAAACCAGCAAATATCCCTGCAAAATCAAATAATGGATTTGGAATTGCAGATAATAAAAATATTGCAAACTCAGGATGAAATTTTAGTATCTTATGCTGAAAATCAATTATTTTTTGTGCAAATTTGTTTTGATTTTTAAGTAAGCCCTCAGAACCACGTCCTAAAGCATAACCACTTAATTCGCCTATTGCTGAACCTATTCCTGCAAATATACCAAATAGTAGCGGATCAAGATGCATCGCAATAGAAATCATACCTATTTGAAGTGCAATGGTCGGAAAAAAAACAGTTGCATGCGCAAATAATGAAAGTGCAAAAACGCCAATATACATAAATTGACCAAAAAATGCGCATATTTGATCAGAGAAATATAAGATTACAATTGAAAGAATTAGCGCAACTCCCATTTGCGCCAATGCGACTTTTGAGTTTTTTTTCACATATCTATTCGTTATATTTGATTTTTATTGCTTTGTATGTTTTGAATAACAAACGATTGCACAAATCACAAGCAAATCAGATAGAGGTTTAGTTGTGTTCTTGCAAAAGAACAAATAGTAGCGAATTTGTTCTGCAAAAAGAATAAAACATATTGAAGCCGATAATTTTAGTCTAATAAATATTTGTATCATAAATCTTATTCTTGCAAAAGAACAAATAATGCAGTTTTTGTTCTATCAAAAGAACAATTTTTGATCCTATTTATTTTTCATATATAGATTTTGTCTATTCAAATATGATGATTGAAGTTGGATCGACATCTAAAGGAATAAAACAAATGCGCAAAAGTAAAAGTTTACCAAATCTTAAAAAAATAGTAATATATGATAAAAAAGAAATTTTAGAAAATGACAGAATATTGCGCATTCCAAACTACGTTTTTTTCTCTCAAAAATAATTTAAAAAAAAAGTTTTTTTTAGAATATACATGCGAGTAAATACTCTCAACTAAAATCGAGCGAACAAAAATCTAATTCAAACAATAGAATCAGCAATTATTCACATAGTTGCTCATTTGCCTTTTGTAAAACGGCTTTGCAAACAATTTTATAATCAAGAAAATCTGAGGCTAGAGCCTTCATTTCTTTTGGATATATCTTATTTAGTTTGTGAACGTGTTTCTCAAAGTCTTTTAGACTAAAATCAAGATCGTAATATTTGAGCTTTGCATTTATCAACTCTTTTTTGAATGAGATTTGTTTATGCAATAGAAAATATGCGTCAAATAAATCCCTTGCAGAATCTCGCGTGATTATTGCACGAACTTTTTCTGCAAGTATCTCTCGTGGGTCCATAATACGAAGAGAATATGCTAAAATGTCTGGGTAGGGAGAATTGATTAGCTGAACTATTGGTTTTTGAATTGTTTTTTCACGTTTGCTAAATTCCAATGTTACAAAACCCTCGCTTAGTGAAGAACCAGAATATAGTGGACCTTGATATTTCAAACGTGCGGTGGTACTTATAGAAGTTTCTTTTACTTTCCACTCAAGCCCTAAAAACCCTGCTGAAGACAAAAATGCAGATATAGAATCCAAATTTACAAGGTCTGAATCATTTAGAGTAAAATCTAAATCTTCAGAATAACGTGGAAGAGAAAATGCTTTTTGCAAACATGTCCCCCCTTTGAAAACTGCACCAAAACCTTCTCTTGAAAAAAAAGATAAAATCCAGTGATGCACATAATCTTTTTCTTTTTGAGCAGGATGAAACCCTGCAGGACCATATATTTCAACCTCTTTTCTGCTTAACATAACTTAACACCCGTTTTAATCTTTTTTGTGCTTGAGCAGTATAAAGAAAAGAGCGAACTTCATCTACAGTTATATCGTCTAAAGCTTCGTAGAGAATTATATCTGGACATGACCTTGGTAAGGATATACAATCTGCAAATGCTTTGTTTTTTGAAGCAAGCAATACTCCATTTTTTGAATAAAAATTATTGAAACTCTTTTTTGGTATTTTGAACTCTATTACTTTGATATTACAAACAGAATATTTCTTGGTTTTTCTTGTTGTTGCAATTTGAATGCATCTTGGAACTTGAGTAGTTAGACCATGTAAAAAAAGTGCAGAATGAAAAGATACATAAGCCGGTTTTGATATTTCGCAAGCAATTGCTTCTAAAGAAGAATCTGCAAATGCCCACCAGCCGTTTTTTATTGAGATTATTTCATTTTTAAGTTTGAGTCGGTGTAATACAAGACGGGCATACGCTCCTTTTGAGAGTAGATTTGAGTACTCTCTAGTTCTAAATGCGTGACGCCCTGCTTTTTTAAGTGATGTGAGTATATCATCCATTTAACCAGCTTTGTTATCAATATTGATAACAAAACATATAAAAAGCCATCTTTAAATACTTATCCAATAGATCGAACAAAAACATCATATTTTATCCAATTAAATGGACAAAAAAAACATAAATATCATAAGTTGCCCAGTTCACTGAACAAAAAAGCTTAAATTTGTCCAGTTAAGTAAACAAAATAGATTACCACTTGCAAAATGCTTGCACACACATGAGTGCATCGGTGGCTTTTTGAAACCCACTAAATTGAGTTAGTACATAGACTGGCTCGCTCAAACGCAAGTGGCAAGTGAAGTTTTGTATCGCACTTGACAATAAGAACCTGCTAATTCTCATCAACAGTAGACCTCAATACTTTTTGAAGATCCTTTTTTATTTTTGGAAGTTGGATAGTTGCAATATTGAATATAATATCAAGATCTACACCAGAATAAGCATGGATTAATTTATCTCTTGTTCTACTCATTAAAGACCACGGAATAGAAGGATAACGTTTTTGTGTATCTAGACTTATTCGTTTGGATGCTTCACCAATTATTTCAAGTTGTCTTATTACTGCACTACTCAATAATGGAGTTTTTCTAAAATAAGTTAAATCATGTCCACTCATAAATTGCTCAATTAGACCAACGGCTTTGAGTATATCCAACAAGTATGCACATTCTGATTTCTCAGACATAGACTACCTCAGAAAGAATACGCTTTCGTATAATGGGATTTTGTAATGACTTTTTGCTTACTAAATCAACTTTCAAACCCATAAGTTTAGATAACTCGTCTTCTATAGCTATGAACTCAAAACCTGGAGATTTTTTGAACTCTACAAGTATATCCACATCACTCATTTTTTTATTTGACTTGCGCACGGTTGAACCAAAGATTCCTATGTGTTTTATATGATATCTTTTAACTAGGTCATGTTTGTTGGTTCTTAGTATTTTTTTTGCAGTCCTTAGATCCATGACAAGATAATAACTTGATTTAATAAAAACTTATTGAGTTTGGGTCAAAAAGAGCACTAAAAGCTCAAAGGTGCAAATGCGAGATTTGCTCTAAAGCAAAGTTGCACATTGAATGATGTTATTACTAAATAATTTGCATTTGTTTTTAGAAAACTTACTAATCCGCCTGTCCTCTGTACTCTCCATAGAATGCTACCAGAGTATTAGATGGATCTTTATATCTTGCAAGTTCTTGTGGAATCATCACTTCGTAATCAGATACTCCAAACGCACCTACTGCAGATTGATTAATCCTTACTGCAAACACTAAGTCTTGAACTCCATTGTAACAAACATTTGAGCCTTTTGTTCCCTGCCAGAATATGCCTGTGCTAAATGCAGAGGTCGAAGTGATTTTTGAAATTGGAATGTTGTTCACTGATCTTCCGAATACTGACATTTGAGTTGTATGATCAGCGATTCCATCCGAATTTGCATCAAAGAATTCACTGATTTTTCTTGATGAAACTCCAAGACTTAAAGCCGAATCTGCAGTAGTGAAATCATTTGCATTTGAGTGTATACTTGCGTTTGGACATATTCCAAGTGGATATAAATATTCAAAATTAACGTTGACTGTTGGTTCTGCAACATAAACTGTTTGCCCATGAGTTGTAGACCAATTAAGTATAAACTCGCTTACTCCAGAACCTAGATGTAATTGACCTAATGTTGCACCGTAATAGGATTGCCATTCACGAATTACAGCAAATAATGCATCTACACGCACGGTTGAGTTTGAATAATCTTGTGCTAAAACTGAACAATTCCACTCACCCCACACAGATAGGTTGAAATCAGGCGAGCGATAAAATGTCGTGTTTAGTAATGTGCCATTTACACTATTTACTATTATCGAACCATTTGGATTAGTAACTGTGAAATTAATCCACTTTAAATCTTGTTGCCCGTCTCCATCAGTAACATTTGCAGAACAGAAAACTATTGCATTTTGAGTCAAGTTTGACAAATTCAAATTCTGAATATTTGGTAGGCTGTTTGAAATTATTGCTTCAGTTGAATTCACTGCTTTTCCTATTTGATAACCATCAAATGGACTTATCTCACAAATTATTACATCGGTCTTTGAATAATACTGATTTGTAAGATTCTTATTTATCTGATCAGGTATCAGTGTATTGTTTCTAAACCATCTGTAGTGTAGTGAAACTGAGTCATTATCTATGTCTTGCACAGTTCCGTTTGTACAATTTATGTATGGAGTGATTTTGTATATTGGAGTTGGTTGGATACTTGCATTTGAAACATTTGGTAATTGATTTGGATAAGTATTGTAAGCGGCAGTTGAGACAGATTGGCTTGATGAGTCAATAAATGTTATGTTGACTAACGCTTGCATGAGCGCAAGTCCTGAACAGTTAAACACTAAAGATAAGTTGTTTGCACTTGATACATTTGAATAGTTCACACATGAACCTGCAGTTGTTGAAATGTTCCACGAGACAATATCAGATGCACCCGCCAAATCTTGCGCGGTTGCGTTTGCCAAAAACCAATGACCTGCGCTTGCGTTGGTAAAGTTTATTGCGCTCACAATAGTTGGAGCAGGATTTGAGTTTTCAGTGTAAGGATGCCAGTCTGCACCGCTTCCGCTCCACTCAGTTAAAGATGAGTTGAATGGACGATTTGTTCCAACATCTGCCCAGTTGTCGCTGTTCGTGTCGTAGATTGAATAAACTTCCCAACTCGGTGTTCCATTTGCGAAGTAGTAGATGTTGCCGATGCCGGAGGAGTTGAAGTGGTTGTTTGTTCCAGAGTTTGAAATCCAAGTGCTACCCGTAAGATTATTCTGATAGAAGTAATTGTTGTTTGCTACAGAGCCGGAAATTCTGATAACAGTTCTTGCAAGTGATGGGGAACCTGCAATTAATGTGTTGTTTACAAATGTATTGTTCGTATTGTTTTCTTTGTTTATGTCAATTGCAAAGTTTGTAGGTGTGCTCACAGCATTATTTGAGATTATATTGTTTTTGGAAGAAAATGATAAGTAAATTGCTTGACCATTATTTGCAGTTATGTTGTTGTCAGTATATGTTCCACCAATTGAACCATATAGATTAATTGCATAATATGAGGATGTAGAAATATTATTTCCACTTAAGAGGTAAGCATAATTTCCATTAGACCATATTGTAGATGAAGATGAACTTGATATTGAATTATTAAGTATATGAACAGGACCTCTA
>CAZHIX010000034.1:0-13053 GCA_964532715.1 Microcaldota archaeon
CTTGTTTTCAATAAATAAAGCAGAAGCCCCGCACTTTAGTGCGGGGAGGTTCACTTACTTCAAAATTTAGGTCTGATGTGGCAAAACGTATTTTTCATATGAACTGTAGCCCAGACAAAAAGCTACAGTTGCTTGAAGAAAATTTGATTCGCCTAGATAATGAATTTGAAAAAATAAAGAATACGAACAACAACCGCAGTTAACATGTTTTCTTTGGAATATTATTTTACTGTCATCAAACAAAACGCAAACTACCAAGTCTTAGCCTGACCACATGCTTCTTTATATGCGGCTGCAAGCCAGAAAAACGTTAATAATGCTGGATATATGCAGACAAATGCAATCATGGGTAGCAATCCTATTTTTTGTTCTGGAAAATATTTTTTCATTCCATAATAGAGCCAGAACGCAGTAAAAAATAACATTATCGCACTAAGAAGATGCAATGAACTAAAACCAAGTGCAAATCCCTCAACTCCAAAATAAGTTGTATATATTGAACCTGTCAAATAGCTTACAAGCATAAATATTGGTATCAACGTAAGTGTAAGATAACCTAAAATAGTGTATGGCATTATCATAACTCCTAAATCTCCATGTTCTAATTTAACAAGGCTTCTGTATTTAAGTGCATTATAAAATCCACCTCGTTGCCATCTAACCCGTTGATGCATAAGCTCAAAAAACCCATTAGGTATCTCTGATAATATATGGACTCCCGGGGCAGTTTTTATCACGTATCCATGTTTTTGTAAATTAAGTGCAATTTCCTGATCTTCAACAAGACTTTTTGGGTCATATCCGCCAACTTTTTCTATGGCTGATTTTCTAAAAATACTAAACGGGCCCGGAGTAACTGTAACGCAATTTATGTATTCCATTATCCTTCGCATAAATATTGCAAATAAATATTCAACTCGTTGAACCTCACCTAATATCCCTTTTGGGTCTTTTGCAATAACTGATGCCGCAACCGCACCAACATTTGGGTCCTTGAAATACGCCACCATTCTTTTGAGACCATCTTTAATTACGTATGAATCTGCATCCATGGTTACAATTATTTCTCCGTTTGCCTGTTTTATGCCTTGATTTAAACTATCTGCTTTTCCACTATTTTTTTTATTTATGAGTTTTACTCCAAATTTTTTGTATGCTTCAACTTTTTGTGCGGTTGCATCTGTAGAACCATCGTTCAATACAATTATCTCAATTTTATCTTTCGGATAGTCTAATGCAAGTAATGAATCAATACATCCACTTATACTATTCTGTTCATTCTTTGCAGGTACTAAAATAGTTACTTGTGGAAAA
The DNA here is from genome assembly GCA_964532715.1 of Microcaldota archaeon. Classification (GTDB taxonomy): domain Archaea; phylum Micrarchaeota; class Micrarchaeia; order Anstonellales; family Anstonellaceae; genus 1-14-0-10-45-29. The sequence goes on from CAZHIX010000034.1 coordinate 1,315, forward strand.
TAATCTGGTTTTAGTTGTTCATGCATTTTTTTCTCATTTAGAAAATAAATGATAGAGAAGAAAACTGTCGCAATTATTGTAATAATCGCTATGAAGTGACCTACTAGTGCAAGCGGAGTCATACTTTATTCTTTAAAACAATCATTTATAATCTGTTCGTGCATGGTATTATCTATGCGTCAAATAAGTAAAAGCCTCATAGTATTAACCATATTCATAAGTTTGCTTATTTTTTGTTCTGGTGTAGTTATCGGAACATTCATAGATCAATCTTCTATTAATAGCATAAATGATACACTGACTTCACTTTCTGATAGAACAAACTCAAATCTTGCAATATTATTGCTTGAAAAATCTCCAATGTATTGTCCACTTTATCAAGAAGAGCTATTTGCAGTGGAATCTGAAGTTGAACGTGTAGGTTATACTATATCTTATTTATCAACTGAGAAAAATAACATTGATTCTTCACTAAAAAGACGTTATATGAATCTTCAACTAAATTCATATCTACTATCAAAAAACGTGAAAGAACTCTGTGCTGAAAACTACACCACTATTCTTTATTTTTATTCAGATTCCACAAAATATTTAGAAAGTCGTGAACAAGGTACGAATCTTCTTAAGTTAAAAGGAGAAGACTCTATCTGGGTGAAAATATATTCGTTTGATGCTGATATTGACAGTGCAAGTACTCAGATATTAGCAAAACAATTCAATGTTACACAATATCCTTCACTTGTCATAAATGGGCAAACTCATTTTGGAGTATTCTCATCGGATCAAATAAAAAAAATAATTTTAAACAATACAAATTCTAATACAAATTAATATCTAACTAAATACCATCTATCAAATACCAAATCAATTAATCTAATATCTCACAATGGATTTGTCCGCTAAATATTTGGCTTTTGCCCCAAGTTCGTCCTCAATTTGCAAAAGACGATTGTATTTGGCGGTTCTCTCAGCTCTACATGGTGCACCTGTTTTGATTTGTCCGCAATTTAGTCCAACTGATAGATCTGCAATAGTCGTATCTTCAGATTCTCCAGAACGATGTGATACCATCACGCCCATTTTGTGTTCAAAACAATACTGTGCTGATTCAATTGCTTCGCTAACTGTTCCAATTTGATTAACTTTGAGCAAAAGTGCATTCATTGCTCTTTGTTTTTTTGCCTTTTTTATCATTTTCAAATTTGTTACAGTTAGGTCATCTCCAACAATCTGGCAATACGAACCAACTTTTTGACGTAATTTTGAAAAACTATAAAAATCGGACTCATCAAAAGGATCTTCAAGACTCATGATGTTATATTCTTTAATCAATTCAACCCAATAATCATGCAATTCATCAGCGCTCAGATTTCCTCCGTCAATTGTATATTTTTTTGTTTTTGCATCATAAAATGAAGACGATGCTGGGTCTGAGGCTATAAATACATTTTTTTTGTATCCTGCTTCGTCTATCGCTTGCTCTAATATGTTTAGTGCATCTTTTGTTTTTGAGATCATTGGGGCAAAACCACCTTCATCCCCTACATTAATTCCACTTGGACCATATTGTTTTTTTATTATATTTTTAAGTGTATGATACACTTCTACTCCTGCCATAATTGCTTGCGAAAAACTTTTTACTTTAAGTGGCGATATCATAATCTCTTGTACTGCAAGTCCAGAGCCAGCATGTTTTCCCCCATTTATAACGTTCATAAACGGTACTGGCAAAACCGTTCCATTCATCATCTGATAAATCTGTTTTTCGTTTGTTTTTGCGCATGCGCGTAATGTCGCAAAAGAAACTGCAGTGGTGGCATTTGCCCCAAGTTTTGCTTTATTTGCAGTTCCGTCAAGCTCTATCATTGTTGCATCTACACGTTCAACGTCTTGCATATCTTCAAGTTGCATTCCTTTGAGTGCGTTGGATATAGGTCCTTGCACATTTTTTACTGCTCGCATTACTGACTTACCAAAAAATTCGTAAGCATTATCTCGCAATTCTACTGCTTCAAGCTTCCCTGTAGATGCACCGCTTGGAGTAATTGCACTTGCTTTTATTCCATTATTAAGTATCACTTGTGCCCATACTGTTGGATTACCTCGACTATCAAGCACTTGTCGCGATTTAATTTCTGAAATTTTTACCATAAACTCACCATCTGTTCATTTTAATAAACTTGCACTGTCTGCTAAAACATAGCAAATAACTTCATTGTGCACAAATATCTTCTACCATATTTGTCAATATGGGTATGCTTATCTGTTCGCAATTTTTTGTCTTAATTTTAAGATAGAAATTTACGATTATATGTAGTACTATTCCAATAACCAATACGTATCCTATCCAATCCAAATATCTTCCATCAAACAACATTAAATTTGCTATTGATGAGAGGACTATTAACAAATAAAATATTGTTAATTTCCATCCAATTATTGTGGATTGAACTGCATGAAACCTCACAAACTTATCTTCTATCAAATGAAATGGGACTCCGTGTAGAACTAAATTTATCTGTCCAAGAATAGAATAAAATTTAGAAACTTCATCGCATTGAGGATGTTTTTTTGCAAATATTGGTTGTTGCACAATTATTTTGTGATCATCAGGTTTAGTAGTCAAATTAATGGGTTTTTGCAGATTTTGTTTATGTTTGGTTTCTGTGTCAAATTTTGTTATTGTTTTTTTATCTACTCTTCGTTTTTTTGTCCGTTTATCTTTTTTCAAATGTGTTTTTGATTTTTTTGTCCAGTTTTCACTTCTTTTATTTTTTTTGTTCGTGTTTTTCTTACCCAAAGATTTTACCATACCTCAAACATTCTTATAATCTTTAAAACATTTTGCATTATGATAAGTATTGGGTTAGCGCGTATTAGCTCTTTGTTTTTTAGATTAGTATAAAAACATTCTTCTACTCATACTTTTGGTGTTCTTTTTATGTCAAAAGGTTATTCTACTTTAAGATGGGCAGATGTTGAGTCTGATATTGCTATTTTGGTTCAGAAAATAAAAAAAAGCAAAATTGAATTTGATGCAATATTGGGTATATCTAGGGGTGGTCTTGTTCCTGCAATGCTTTTATCTGATCAACTTGACCAGCATAATATTTCTACAATACGGATGCGCTTATATGTTAATGGGAAAAAATTGGAACAATTACAAATACTTGATTGGCCTTCACGTTCTTTAGATGGGAAAACCGTTCTTATAGTTGATGATGTTTCTGATACTGGCGAGACATTAGTTCAGCTCAAAAAATGGCTTTCTGATAAAAAATTGGCAGGCTTCAAAATAGCTTGCTTGCACACAAAATCAAAAACAAAACTAAAACCAGACTTTTATTCTCGACAATTAAAAGGATGGATATGTTATCCGTGGAACAAAAGAGAAGATATGCGAATGCTAGAATCGCGCTAGTTGCCAAAGTTTGGCGCATCTATTTTTAGACCTATATATTGTTTGTGTCTGTTGCTCTGTCATCTGTTAATGTATTTCTGTTATTCATCAAAACATTTTTACTATTACACTTCAATATTCTCTTCCTTTATAGTGTTAAGCACCAGTTTTGTCTGTGTTCGCTCTACAAATTCATAAGACTGTAAATTTTTCAAAAACAAATCCATAGATGCACGAGATTTAAATTTTGCAATAACACTAACGTCAAACTCTCCAGTATTATCATAAACTGACATCACGTTTGGGTGAGTGGCAATCTTTTTCTCAACAAGAAATAATTTTCCTTTTGATACTCTAACATCAATTATAACTGTTACGTCAAAACCTATTTTTTCATAATCTAATACTACACTATATTTTTTTATCAAACCAAATTTTTGCATCATATGAATTTTTTTCATTACTGTAACTGCTGAACATTTTGCATCCTTTGCAATATCTCTAAAAGATGCTTTTGAATTTTTTATAAGTGCATTTATTATTCTCTTATCCGTTTGGTTTATTTGCATTTATCCTCACCGTTAATATTTACATCTGTTAATTTTCATAGATCAAATCTTTATCTAAGTTAACATATGTTTATTTTTGTATAAATATTTTAATTTATGTTAATCTATTTTTGGCTCTTTTTTAAATAGCTGTTAACCAGAACACTTAACTGAGTGTGATTGTAATGAATGATGTAAAGACTAATCTAAAGAATAAAACCCAATCAGCTACCAATGGTGTGGATCCATACGCGTGTATAAACGGTGGTGCTGGAAAGATAGTGCGCAGACTTGCATCCTATAGTCTTCTTGTGGAATGTCCGCTTTCTAACTGTCCAAAAAATTTCAAGACTGTTTGTGGTCAAAGACGTTGTTCTGCATGGGAAAATGGCGAATCAATTGAATCTCCAAAAATGGATTCTCAACTTAGAGTGCACATCAAAAAAGAATTTCAAGAATCTAGAGAAGAATTTTTGGAAAATAGAGTTTAGCCTGCGATTTTAAATTATATTTTAAAAAATCAAAAACAGCAACTGCATAAGTTTGAACATTTGCAGGTTCGCTTCAAATGAAATTTGTTGATCCTTTGGTAATCTCTATACGTATCTGATGTATTCCTTACCTTTTTCATCAACTACTTTTATCTGTTTTCTTTTCAAAAAATCAGTCATATCATTAATAACTGTGTTTATGCTATCTACTATCAGGTTATTCATCGTTTTTGCCAATTGTTCGTACATCTGTTTTCTTGAGTTTATATATGTAGTTATTTTCATAATTCTTGCAAGCACAATACACAATCTAACTTTTTTTAAGGCTTGTTGTTGAATTTGATTTTTTGAGCCATTTATTTTATTCTCATCAACATTATTTCTTTTACATTCCTCACTTATTTTCTTATCTACAATTCTGCAAACTTTACTCTCAAGTGCGCGCTCAACTATTCTTGCGTGTTTTGGATGAAAAAATCTGTAAAAAATATTGGTTTTACTCACAAAAAACATCGCATCTTTATCTGTCAATCCGCAATTATTTGATTTAGTCTGCAAGTTTGTCATCATCCGTTGCCTCCTCACTTATTTTTTTGTATTTGTTGCATTTGTATTTTTAATCACTCTCAATTCTTGGTGCAAGATAATATGCAAGCTTTGCCCCTTGCACTTCATATTCTACTTTTAGTGGTGCATTTGTTTTCAAACTTATAGTTATTTGATTTGAATCTGGGCATGCTTTTGTGATATCATCTAAGTATTGAAGTGGAAATGTAGCTTTTGATTCAGCTTTGCATTCAAGAGATATAATTTCCTCACAGTCCTTTTCTTGTTCAACTACTAAATCTGACGAGTCTCCATGAACATCAATTTTGAATCCTTCGCTTGTAGCGTTTAATGAAACATGTGTGGATACGAGAACTGCATCCTTTATCTGTTCTTTAAAGTTTGAACCAAGCATCTTGAGAACGACATCTGGTTCAACTTTTGGTTCTCTTGAAATAGATGCGGGCATCTCAAGTATTGGTATTTTAAACGATCTTCGTTTTTTTCCAGAAGTAAACCTAAGAGTTACTTTATTTTCTTCTCTATAAATTTCAAGTTTTTCTGCAGATCTTGAACGTGCAAGTATTTTTGAAAAATTATCAAAATTTATTCCAACTCTATCTGGATCTGATACTTCATACTCTACAAACGATTCTTTTGGCATTGAAAATGAAACCATTGATATTTGGGATGGATCCATGGCCTTCAGACTTATGTCTTTAGACCCTATCTCCAAAGTGCCTTCATCAATGAGATTTACGACTGCATCAATTGCAGATTTAAATTTTTTTGCATCTTCAACAACAAATCGAAACATTAACACACCTTCTGTATCTCTAATAGTATTTCGTATTGAAAACTTTTAAGCATAGCCACACTTGCTTTTGATAACTTGTTGATGCTATGTTTACTCTTCAACTATGTATGAATCGCACCCAGTAGCTTCATCATTCATAAAAAGTATCTGTGGGGTTATGAATAGCTTGAAATTTCCTATAAATGGAATTCTAAATATATCTTTACCTTTTATTTGATGTTCAGATATTGGAGTGTTTCCCATCCCATAGCTTTTTGCATATATCTGAAAATCATAAATTGGGTTGTTATCGCCCTTAGTGAAGTATATTGATCCATCTGTGCAATTAATTGCAAATCTTGTTCTATGTACAATGTCTCCAACCACAGAATACAAATCTGTTTTTTTTGGTTGATAAACAAGTAAATCGTAATCATTTGAAAATTCAATTTTTTGTGAGTTATAATATGTTTCTTTTACACATGGGATATATCTTTTTTGTGAAGTTTTGATATTCTTTTTAGTGCAAACCCCATAAACAAGTTCTATTGGGCCATGTTTTTCAACGAATTGAGATGGTTGTTTTGCAAAGTCCATACACATTTGGGTATTCATATTTTCTTGACAAAAAGAATACAATGAACCGTTTAGTGTGTAGTTTTCTGACATATATTCAACTTCGGCGTGTATATCTTCAAAATCTTTTTTTGGACCATCATAATTCAAATACAGTGTATCTATGCGTGCTCCTTGAAGTATAAGCATATCTCCTCTTTCATATGAAGGGAGCATTGAGCATGAAACAATTGCGTTTATGGGCGTAGGTGTGTTAAGTAAAAACCCTGCCCCAAACCACACAAGCGCTCCAAATAAAAGTGCAATTACTGTATCTCTTAATTCAACTTTTATCCCTGTAGTTTTTGATCCAACATAAAATTCCCATAACACTACAAACAAAATATTAATACCTGCAAGTATCCCTATCAGGGGTGATTTGAAAATTAAATAAAGCAAAAACAGAAGTACCAGTGTAATATGATAACCTCTAACTACTCCTATGTACGGGAACGCATAATCCGAATTCAAAAATGCAATTTTTGGTTCAACAAACGATTTCTTTTTTCTAAAATCCTCAGAATTTTTAAGCTCATTTTGTGAAATTTTATTTCTATTTGATATCCAATCTGCAAATCCCAATTAAAACCCTCTGTTCTCAACTTCGTTATGTTATGTGTTTTATTTATTTTGTTTTTTTAGTTTGTTTGAGCGCGGTTTTAAATTCTTCACAATTTTCTTTTAATGTTGCTAAAGCTTCTATTAGCATGTCAATTGCATCCCCATTCTTTGTTCTTAATATTATCATCGGATGACTTGCCTGTGGGTGCTCAAGTTTTGTTGCTACAAATTCAACATCTTTGTTTTCCACTAATATTTCTCTTAGTGCTTCAGCAAATGAAATATCTTCGCCAACTAATAGAAGTTCGATATAATTTTTTTCAATCTTTTTTACATCAATATTCATATTTACACCTTTATTTCGTTATTTTGCAGGCAAATAATCACTAGCTACTTTTCGATTTTCCTTTGTTCCGTTTTGTTCACATACCAATCCAGTATTTGTCTTTGTAAGTATAAATCTTGATCTTGGATTCGAGCAATATGCTCTTATACACCCAAGATTCGGATCTTCAGTCGTAATGTGGTATTCACCATTTTTTATATCAATAACCTTTGCACGAATTATATCTCCGATTCTGATTTCGTCTTTCACGTTCTTGACGTATCCTTGTCGTATATTTTGAACTTTTAAGACAAAATTTTCCCCACTGACTACAAATCTACATTTGCCTTCTGATTCTATTTGTTGAATGCTTACGATTGCAATCGGATCTATAATCGCCTCAATTCTACCCACAACAATTGCATTAATTGGAACTGGCATTATCAAACTCTCACATATGACATTAAGTGTTCGTTTATCATCTTCAAGTCTGCCAAGAATGGATGCATATATTTTTGAATTCTCAACATACGTTCCTTTTCCGGCAACGTATTCCTCTTCAGTTCCAAGAAGTGTTCCCGGAGCTACCCATTTATCATCGTTCATATAAAAACCACTATACTTTGAAAAATCGTTATACTATCTTACTAAATATTTGCAACATTATTTAAATAACTATTGGGTATTGTCTATCTATGCTAAAAAAATCAAAACTTGTCTTATGTGTTGATCGCGACAATGATCTTTATGATAAGGCGGGTGTTTCTGGTCCAATAATCGGGCGTGATGCCAATCTTGATGCTGCAATAAAACTTGCACTTGCTGATCCTGCAGATGTTGATGCAAATGCAATGATAAAAGCAATCTCAATCTATGATAAACTTACGGCTGTTCATTCGGTTCAAGTGGCCACTCTGACTGGTTCTTCAAAACTTGGATATGCCGCAGATGAAGAAATTTCTGAGCAACTTGACAAACTTTTAGCTCAGTTTCCATGTGAGTCTTGCATATTTATATCCGATGGTGCTTCTGATGAAGCAGTTCTACCAATAATCCAATCTCGTTTGAAAATAGATTCAGTTGAAGTTCTTGTTATGAAACAAGCTCAGGAGCTTGAAAAAACATATTTTGTTATATTGGAAAAATTAAAAGAGCCGTATTACGCCCGTTTAATTTTTGGAATTCCTGCATTAATCGGTATATTATTTGTTCTGGCACGTCTTCTTAATTGGGGGTTTGAAGTTCCTGCAGGAATCATATCTATTTATCTTCTGTTAAAAGCTTTAGGCATAGAAGATGCTATCATGAAAGCTGTTTCATCCTTCAAATTTTCAGTAGAAAAATTATCTTTAGTGGTGTATATCCCTGCACTTTTTTTAATAGGTCTATCGTTTTGGTCAGGTTATCACTCATTATTTTCTGCTCCAATAGATGCATCTTCAAATCCGGCTAAACTTTTTGCATATGCATTGAGAAGCACATTACAACTTCTTCCATGGTCAATCTTATTATTAATTTCTGGTAAAATTGTTGATATTTTAAATGAGAAGAAAAAAATAGAAATTGTAAAATACGGGCTTTATGCAGTGTTTACGATATTATCGTGGCTTGTTTTAGTATCTGGTGCAAATTGGATAGTAAATGATTCTGCACCCTATGTATATTTTTCGGATCTTGTGCTGATACTAATCTCCTCTATGGTCATTGGTTTTGCATCCGTTACTATATTAAAAGACATCCGAAGACGTATAGTTTTGTCTTTGAAAATTGCAGGAAAAGAAGTATTGAGTTCTGGCGGGAACTATATTGGCAAGGTCTTAGGCGTAGATGCAAATGTTAATGCAATTGCAATAAAATCTGCACTTGGTCAGAAAGTGATGATTTCACTTGATGATGTTGAAAGTGTTGGGGATAAGATAATTGTCTCATAATCTTTATTGAAGTTGACAAAGAAAACTCTCCTATATTTTTGTTAATTGTCAAGTGCGACGAAAACCGCCCACTTTGAGTGGGTGAGTTGATGTATGTGTCATCTCAACCACCGGCTTTGCGCCGGTGGTGCACTCATGCGTGCAAGCACTTTGTGGGTGGCAATCCATTTGCTAAAAATGAGCACAATACATTGAAGCGGCGTAGTCGTTGGATGTGTCGTCTTCAGGCGCACAAGCGACTGAAGAGACAAAATTTGCAACGCAAATTTTAAGGAGGGATTCTTGAGCAAAGCGAAGTCCCCGACGGGATCTTCAGGCGCACAAGCGACTGAAGACACGACGGCGCATCAGCGCCAGCTGTGGTTTGCTACTGTGCAAATCGCGCACTAACGCCATTTAGGCCTGAGTGCTCTTTTAGCAAATCCGATATGAATCTAAATCAATAATTTTTCATTTTACAAGTTTTTTTATTTGATTAATTATCTTTTTCTTTCTTGTAGATTCAACGAGTGCTATTTCAAGAACCTGTACAATGTTATCCACTGGGCTAATCTTTATCTTGTCAACAAGTGAAGGTGGTAAATATATATCTGGTGCATTCTTTCTTGGAACTATTACTTCGCGTATTCCTGCTTCAATAGCAGCTTCAGTCTTTGCAGTTGCACCTCCAATTGGTAATACATCTCCTCTAACTGACAGTGAACCAGTCATTGCAATATCTTGGCGAATTGGAAGCTCTTCCATTGCTGAAAGCATTGCAACTGCGATTGAAATTGACGCAGAATCTCCCTCAACTCCTTCATATGTCTGTAAAAATTGTACATGTACGTCATACGATGCAACGTTTTTTCCAAGATGTTTTTTGATAATTGCAGAAACGTTTTCAACTGCTTCCTTTGCAATTGAGCCAAGTTTTCCAGTTGCAATTAATTTTCCTTCATTTTTTGAAGATGCAGGTGTAACTTCTGCAACTATTGGCATGACCAATCCCGATGATCCATCTCCCAATACTGCCAAGCCATTTACTTTACCTATGTGCTCTCCTTTTGTTGAAAAAACTTCATATTCTTTTTTATGTTCGATGTATCTACTAGACATCTGTTGTTCCATCGTTTGTGCTAAACCCTTTGCTCTTCTTACATGTTCAGCGTGTGTAATTAGTGATTGTTCTTCTTTTGCAATGTCCCCAGCCGCGCGAACTAATCCTCCAAGCTCTCGCAAATTTAATGTAAGTCTTTTTTTTCTTCCAGATTTTCTTCTTGCTTCTGATATTATCTCACTAACTGCATCATAGTCAAAATGAGGGATTTTTTTATCCTTTGCAACTTCTTGTGCTACGAATTGTGCAAGTTTAATACAATTTTCTTCGTTATCTTCCATCGTATCTTCCATATATACTTCGTATCCTCCACCCCGAATACGTGAGCGCATTGCAGGGTGCATATATTTCATATCATGTAAATTTCCTGCAGCCACTAAAACAAAATCACATGGGACTGGTTCTGTTTTTACAATTGCACCTGAAGACATTTCAGACTGGCCGGTTATAGAATATTTTTTTTCTTGCATTGCTGTGAGAAGTTCTTGTTGCCATCTCATTTTTAGTGATGCCAACTCGTCAATAAATAATACTCCTCTATTTGCACGGTGAATGGCTCCAGATTCAACTCTTGCATGTGCAGGTGTTCCAAGACCACCAGATTGAAGTGGATCGTGTTTCACGTCTCCTAAAAGTGCGCCTGCTTTGTTTCCAGTTGCATCCATGAACGGGGCAGTATGCATACCTGTGTTATCTACTATCATTTTCGGTTCATTTGTTTCGTTCATCATACCCATTCTTCTTCCTATTGAATTTGTAAATCTCCAGAATATGACCATCAATACAAATGCGGATATTACTGCTAGAACAAACCATTTATTTTCATCATTAAGCCCACCTGTAAAATAAAATGCTCCTAATATAAGTAGCGAACCAAGAAGCAACATTAACAGTGAAGATGGACCTTTATTTACTGGTATTAATTTCTGATTTTTTGCATTTTGTACAATTAATCTTCCACAGCCTATGATTTCTTTTGGCGGTACTTGTATTCTCAAAGAACTATTTGTATGCATTGCAGATAGTTTTGTTTTCTGTTGTTGAAGCTGTGAATAAACCGGCAACAACGATGGATCATTTTTCGTGTCTTCTTGATTTGGATGTGTTGGTACAACTCTGACTAGAGGTCTATTCTCATCATTTGGGTTTGGATATACTAATATATCTTGAAGACTTGTAACTGGCATAAGTTCTGCCATAGCTTGTGCAAGCATCGACTTTCCAGTTCCTGGAGAACCAATCATCAAAACATGCCTTCTTTGTTTAGCTGCTTTTTTTATTATTTTTACTGCATTATCCTGTCCAATAACTTGGTCAACAAGCATTTTTGGAATTTTTAGCTCTGAGGTATTTTTGAATTTTAACATAGCATTACCTTTTTTCTCAACTTTTTTAAACCCAAATGCATATCATGGGGCTAAATGTCA
>CAZHIX010000035.1:0-12893 GCA_964532715.1 Microcaldota archaeon
TGAAGATGTGCAAAAAGATGTAGCGCAACTAAAGAAAATGGGAGTTGATCATCCTTCTTATTCTGGAGGTGCAAGAGATTCTTATATCCGATACCAGAATTTTGTATCTTTAGCATCAAGCGATATTCTAAAAGGTTCAAATTGTTCAGTCGCAACTCAAGATTATCAAAAATATTCTTGCGCATACACCTCACTTACAACACTTAGAACTACTTCCGTACTACCTGGAAGTCTTCCTCGTTTTGATTTGCTAAATTCAAATCTTTCATATACTTATAATCTACTGACTAGCCCTGCTCACGGTTCTCTACTAAGAACTGCCATAAATTTCAAAAATAGTCTAAGTAATTCAATTACTACTTTTAATTCTGAAATAACCCAATCAAAAAACATGGCTCTCAAAACGGGTTTGGATGCAAAATTATTTTCCGACTATATAAACTCAAACGACTCACTTTTAGTCTCGGACTCAGATGATTTTGAAAATATCCAAACATTATACCTATCTGCATCCTCACAAAGCGGTACTATAAGTCAGCTCAAGTCAAAACTGGATACTTTGTTACTTCAAGCAGAGTCTGCCTGTTCGGATGCTAATGAAGTATTAAATTCAAAACCCAACAATTACGGTGCTATCGCACTTTTTCATTACAAAAATTGCACATTTCTGTATTCGCAAGCCTATCAAATAGCTTATTCACTTAATGAGTCAATTTCTATAAAAACCACCAATGTATGTGATAATGCAAGGTCGCAGGCCAAAACTCTTGAATCAAAACTAAACTCACTTAATTCAGGTTCATCCAATTCTTTATTCGCAAACATTTCAGTCTCATTCTTGAACCGTGCAAGAACAAATATAGTTCGTGCATCACAAGAAAATTCTATTGGGAAAAAATATGGCTACTGCAAATCTTCAATTTCTGATTCCAAACAAGGTATAATCGCATTAGATTCAAGTGAAACGCTTCTCAAAAACAAAACAATTTCAGATGCCATTTATGTTCTTGAATCTTTTGTGAAAGCTTCATCAATTCTAGACCATAGTCAAAGCTCTACATTTAAACAAGGCTATGAAAGCATAAAATCTCGTTATGATTCTGGTATTTATGTAAGTGAATCTGAAATTCAATCTCAAATCAATACGATTCACCATGCGCTTAATTTTAATTTTGAACAAAAAACAAAACTCTATAATGAAATTTACTTGGATGCAACTGCAATTAGCAACATAAATCCAAAACTCTTATATGAACTTGATAACCTTTTTTTGAAATATCGCACAAATAATATGTGGAGTTTGCATGCTTTCACAAATGAAAAAAGTCTTGATTCATTATTACAAACTGCCAAAAAGAAGACAACTGTGGCAGTAGAAGATGCACTCAAAACACAATTATGTAATGATGCACAATTTATTTCTCGTTCAAATTCAATATCTATTCAAACCCGTTCAGACATTGGCGGTGTTTGGAAATCTCAAAATGCATTGAACGTAAATCTAAGCACTCCATTTGTTTTATCATGTCCCTTCGGCGTTGCTTTTGCAAACGAACAACTTACTCATAAATCTCAAAACGTATTGTCTGCGTTTTCTTCAGGCTCATTAATCTCTATTCATCTAAACTCAATTTCTGCCTCAGATACAATTCAAATAGAATTCTCATCATCTAAAATTTCAGTTGCATCCACTCAGAAATCATGCAATGCAAAAATATCTTCATCAGGTTTACTTACACTCAACTCGCAATATGCACTATCTTCCTCTCACATTCCAAAATCTCTTATTGTAAGTGTTGCATGGCCAAGACACTCTTATGGCACTGCAATACTAAAAACAAATGACGGTCAAATAAGTGATGGTGTATGGTCTGCAGATTCAAGCTCAAATCCGAAAATTGATTTTACAATCGCCCAGTTTTCAAAAGATACAGATTTTTATTCAATTGAAATATCTGATTCACAGCCAATGGTCTTGGAAAAGAAAAATTATAGTATATCCGCAACGGATTCAAAATCTGGCTGGCTTAAAGTTTCCTACATTTTAAGTATAGAAAATCTTAGCACCTGTGAAAAAACTGAACTTACCATAGTTGAAGACTCTGGTTCAAAAATTGACAATTTACAGTTATCTTCATCTTCAAACGAATTCTTACTATCAACTCCAAAATTAAACTATGTTGGTCAAACTACTTGGAGCACAACAATTTCTTCTGCCAAACCAGTTTTTAATCCATTCAATACTCCTCCACTAGTATATGTAAGTTACGAAGTTTCAAATCCGTCGCAGTGGCTCAATTATACTCTTTTAGATTTACGTCATAAAGCTTATTTACTAAATGATAGCAACTCACTTTCACTTATAGATTATGCACAAACTGCATTTTTTGCAGGTCGTGAAGATGAGGCATATAAAACAATATCTACTATTCAATCTCGTTTAAGTGCACAAGTAATAGATCAGGGCGATTCTCGCAAAGTTTTGGAATCAGAACTGATCGTTGCAAATCAGAGTCTTGAAATAATCTCAAATCTAAATACTTCTATCTTTAAAGACTCCAAATCATGGTCCAAATCTCTTAGTTCATCAATTCAAAAGGCCCAATCACTATGGGATCAAGGAAAACTTGAAGAAGCACGTTTGATTATAAGAACCGAATCAAATGCGCTCAATCAAAAAATGCTTGATGGTGCAAACTCTTTAGTTTATGATTTAAGTCAAAAATCAAATGCTGTGGAACAAAGTGTGCAGGTTCTAAATTATTCTTTTGAGCTAATTCCATATACTCAAAGTCTAAATCTTGCGCAAGACTTTTTGTGTAATTCAAACTACGCACAAGCATTAGAACATTTATCTCACGCTCATAACTCTTTATCTACAAATTATGATCGTGCGCTTAGTAGTGCGCATGCTCATATTGATCTGCAAGATTCACAAAAAATCTCATTGCAATCTCAGTCCAATATCATATCTCTTGATTATGAGCGATATACAGATTGGCTCTCACAACTTTCATCATCAAATTATCTTGCAACTCCCTCTCTTTCTTCAAAAGAAACAAAGTCCATACAAGCTTCACTTGAAAAATTACTATCTACATACAAATCCGAAAAACCCAAAACACTTGAAAATTCGTTATCTAAAATAAATCAGAATTCTATAGACTTAGAAAATGCCAAAACTCAATTAGATTCTTACAATTTGACAATAAAGCAGGCTTTTCTAGATTTTGAACAATTAGCACAATCAACTTTATCAAGTGCACAAATGTCTGTGGCTACATTAGAAAAGAAGAACCCTCAGTCTCAACTTATCCAAACTCTCACTTTGGATTTGAGCTCATCAGAGCGCATGCTTAACTCTAAAAATTATGCTGATTCAATATCGTTATCAGACGCAATAATCAAAAAAGCAAGTAGTGCAACCTCTAGCGTTTCATCTTCATCCTCTTTTCCTATAGAAATCATTGTTGTTAGTGGATTATTTGTGGCTTTAGCAGTTTATCTTCTTTTACAAAAACCACCTGCGCAAAAAAAACCTAATCTAATTACTAAATCGCTTCAAAAATCTCAAGATGTAATCTAATCAATTTCGTTATTTGCCATAAAAGATTACTTTTATTTATAAACCTTGACGTATTAATTTAGTTGTGGAGAAGTTAAAACATGAAATTGCCGGAGAGATAGCTCTATCTCCAAATCCGGGCTCAACAATGAAAAAATGGCGCGAGATTTTTGCAATCACTCAAACCGAGCTTGCAAAACATTTAACTCTTTCGTGTTCAACTATTTCTGATTATGAGGGAAATAGACGAAAATCTCCTGGGACTGCAATAATTGCACGCTTTGTTGATTCACTTTTTCAAATAGATACGGAGCGTGGCAATCCAATTCTCTCAAAATTATCCTCAGATTTAGGTCAGACTCAAGACCAATACTTTGAAACTCATGAATTTGCTACCTCCATTTCTGCACTTGATTTTGCAAAACTCATAAATGCAAAAGTCGTTGCAAACGAGGAGATAATGAGTGTTAAAAAGATTTATGGATACACTATAATGGATTCATTAAAGGTAATACTCGACATGCCATTTAGCCAATTCCACAAGCTCTATGGTACAATGTCTGAGCGTGCCTTTGTGTTTACTCGTGTTTCAACTGGGCGTTCTCCTCTTGTGGTCATACGCGTAACTGCAATGAAGCCCTCCCTTGTCATACTGCATGGGATTGACGAGGTGGATTCACTTGCGCTAAAAATAGCGCAGAAAGAGCAGATTCCTGTTCTTGTTACAAAGACGGATTTACAACGTATTCGTGAAGCTCTCAATAAACTTTAAAGGTGTTTTTCAATGAATATTTCAGACGCTGGAATCGTAGGTTATGGTGCATACGTCCCAAAATTTCGCATCAAACCTGAAGAAATTGCAAAGATATGGGGCGAAGAAGCCCAACGCATAAAAAAAGGTCTTGGGATTGAAGAAAAATCTGTTCCAGATTTAGATGAAGATGCTGCTACTTTGGCAGTAGAATCTTCAAAAAATGCTATTGCTATGGCTCAAATAGACTCGCAAAAAATAGATGCAGTATTTGTAGGTTCAGAATCTCATCCATATGCAGTAAAACCAACTGCAACAATTGTTGCCGAAGCACTTGGTGCAACTCCTGAACTCATGGGTGCAGATTTGGAATTTGCATGCAAAGCAGGTACCGCAGGTATCCAAATCGGCATGGGGCTTGTAAAATCGCACATGGCTCAATACGTATTGGCCGTGGGTGCAGACACATCTCAAGGAAAACCTGGTGATGCGCTTGAATATACTGCTGGTGCAGCTTCTGCCTCAGTAATCGTTGGTCGTCAAAAAGAACAATTTGTAGCAGAAATTGAAGGCACATTCTCATACACTACTGATACTCCTGATTTTTGGAGACGTCAACATGCAGATTTTCCATCTCATGGTGGGCGTTTTACTGGTGCGCCTGCATATTTTCGTCATGTTATGGGTGCAACTCAAGGCATGTTTGAAAAATATGGTTATCGTGCAAATGATTTTGATTATTTTGTATTTCACCAACCAAATGGAAAATTCCCACTAGAAGTTGCAAAAAAACTTGGAATAGACACAAAAAAAGTTCTTGCAGGTCTTATGACTCCAAAGATTGGTAATTCGTATTCAGCGGCATCTATGATTGGGCTTTGTGCAGTTTTAGATATAGCAAAACCGGGCGAGAAGATTGCACTCACTTCATTTGGTTCTGGCGCAGGTTCAGATTCGTTTTGTATCGACACTACTGATCTTTTGGTTCAAGCAAGAGAAAACGTAAAGCATCCTCTTAATTGGTATGTACAAAGAAAAGAATATTTAGATTACGGGCTTTACGTAAAGCACAGGCGGAAATTAAAGAGTCTTTGAGTTGATTTTTATGCGAAAAGTTGCAATAGTTGGAGTCGGAATGAGTAAATTCGGAGAAGAATGGGGTAGAGGATTTAGAGATCTAATAATAGATGCTGGCAAAAAAGCGATGGAAGATGCAAATCTTCAAGGTTCTGAAATAGATGCTCTTTACTGTGGAACTATGGCTCCCGGTCCATTGATTGGACAGGAACATGCCGGCGCTTTACTTGCAGACTGGATGGGTCTAAACCCGATACCTTCAACTCGTTGTGAAGCCGCATGTGCTTCTGGTGGTGTTGCATTAAGACAAGGTTATTTAGCTGTCGCATCTGGGGCTCACGATTGCGTGGTCGTCGGAGGGGTAGAAAAAATGACTGATGTTTCTGGTCCAGACGTGGTGTCCGCACTTGGTGGTGCGGGGGATCAAGAATGGGAGCTTTTTGCAGGTGCTACATTTCCGGCAATTTATGCATTAATTGCGCGAAGACATATGCATGATTTCAATACTACTGAAGAACAATTAGCTTCTGTCGCTGTAAAGAATCATCTAAATGCATCTAAAAACAAATATGCTCAGTTTCAAAATGAGATTACTATTGATACTGTTATGAATTCAAAAGTTGTGGCATCGCCACTCAAGGTATTTGACTGTTCACCTGTTACTGATGGTGCAGCTACTGCTATACTTATGCCACTTGATAAAGCAAAAACAGTTTGTGAGCAACCAATAGAAATACTTGCTTCTGCACAAGCTTCAGATACTCTTTCGCTTCATGATAGGAAATCTCTTACTGAGCTAAATGCAACAAAAGTTGCATCTAAAAAAGCATTTGAACAAGCAAATCTAAGTCCTAAGGATATAAATTTAGCGGAAGTTCATGATTGTTTTACAATTGCTGAAATCCTGGCAATTGAAGATTTAGGATTTTTCAAAAAAGGTGAGGGGGCAAAAGCCACTCAAGACGGTCTTACTGCACTAAATTCTCAAATCTCAATCAATACTTCTGGGGGTTTGAAGGGCTGTGGTCATCCTGTAGGCGCAACTGGAATAAAACAGGCAGTTGAATGTGTGTGGCAATTGCGAGGACAAGCAAACGGACGTCAAGTAAAAGATGCTGAGGTTGCATTAACTCACAATGTTGGGGGTTCAGGCGCAACTTGTGTGGTGCACATTTTGAAAAAATAGGTGTTTATTATGGCTGAAAACATTGCAATTACTTGGAGAAGAATTCCAGAAAGATATCGCCTTGAAGCTACACGCGACCCGCAAACCGGGGAAGTTTTTTTCCCGCCCCGCGTGCTATCGCCAACAAGAAGAAGAAAAGCAAAGCTTGAGAAATTTACTTTGTCCGGGCAGGGGGAAATTTATTCGTTCACACAAGTAAATTCTGCGCCTGCTGGTCTTGAGAAAACCACTCCTTATGTTTTGGCAATAATCAAACTAATTGAGGGTCCAATGCTTACTGCGCAAGTTGTAGAAGTCAGCGAAAAAGATGTAAAAATAGGAGATAAAGTGGAAGTAATATTTCGCAAAATTCGCTCAGACGACCCGGAAGGTCTTTTGCATTATGGGTATAAGTTTAGAAAGATCTGAATCCATTTTAAATGATTTTTTCCAACAAAAATCTGTTTAAACTCCTAAATATTCTATTTGCGTAAGTCCCCCTTCTTTTTTTAAATTTATTACTCATTATCTACAACATGGTTACTCGGTCTTATTCAAACTCGCAAAATAGCAATAATACGTTTGTTGAAAAACACGCAATAAATTGGCAAAAAATGATAGAAACAACCGTAAAATCCGTAATTACCGATTTCAACCAATCCATATCTATAGAACAACGCGATTTTTTGATAAAGTCTTTAATTAAAGATGGTTATGTTTATGCAACTTCACTAAATGTCAATGATCCACTTGTTTATTCTAAAGAAGTTGAGGTTCTAAAAACTCTTGAATCAGAACTAAAAAAGCAAGGCTTTAATCAATGCACGCTTATACAAGAAAGTGAAGATAGTTTTGTGTTAATTATAGATAAGGCTAAATATGATTATTCAATGGAACAGGCGCGTGTCAATGAACTAAAAACTTCTGATACTAACCCAAATCTTAACGAGACCTCTCCGGATTTAGAGCAAAAAGAAAATTCATCTAATAGTAAGACCACTACTTCCAAAGAAACTCAAAAAGAAACAACCGACCCCCAATCAAAAGAAAACGAACCAACCTATGATGAGCAAAAACCAATCAAGGAGCAAAAACCAAAACAAGAAGATAAAAAAACAGAACAAGCGCCAAATCAAGAGCAAAAAACTTCTAATAAAAAAACTCAAGAAATAAACCTAGAATTCACTCGCTTAATTTTGCGACAAAAAGATATGGCAAAAAATGCACGTCAAATAGTGGATCAGCTAATAGAAAAAGGTGCTATCTCTCAAGGTTCTCTTGCTGATGGTTCGGTGCTAAATATTTCTGTTCCTCTTGAGGACAAATCTCTATATGATTTAAACAATGATTTAGCATCTGATTTGGTATTAGCAATATATGCAGAACTTTCAAGACGTGCGATATCTTTTGATAGGTCTCAAATCAAATACGAAATTGTAGATATTCACAATAATGCAGATGCACAAAACCATTTCATTGATTTATACTCTGCACGCGCAGTAGATTTCTCTCTTTCAGATTGGAAAAAAGAGATACAACAATTCTCAAGCAGACTTAGCAAAGCTCAAAAAGAAGATTTACAAAATTGTCAAAATCATCAAGATGTTGTGAATTGGTTAAAACACAATTTCTCAAGTCTAAATTTCAAATCAAACAAACGCGCAGGAACGATAGCTGAAGATGTTTTTGTTCAGATGCGCAGTGTTCAGTTGGGGAATAGCAGTATAGACTCAGAACAAAAAATCGCACAACCTGCATCTAAATCCGTGTCTAGCGAACAAAAAGAAAAAATATCAGAAAAGACTTCTGCTCCTACTACTTCAAATCAAACGTCTCAAAAAACAGATGCGCAGTATTTATCAGAAATCGCAGTATCGATTTCCAATTATTTTATTGTGCGCATGACACAAGCCAGTATATTTGATGAGGGTCTTTTATCTACGATAAACCCCGAGTTTACAAATGCTTTCAAATCTTTATTTGAAAAAGGTATATTTGAACTAAGTAGAGATTTCATATCAAAGTTGAATGAAGATCAAAAGACGCTCATAACCGGTTATCTCTCAAATATGGTGTCTAATATAAATAGCGATTCTAAACTGGTTTCAGATATTGACTCAATTGGAGATGAACAAGTAGGAATTAGAATAACTGCTACAAATCTAAAAACATTACAATCTTTATTGATTCAGGATGCAAAGGATCGTGAGGAGTATGGCAAAGCTGTTAGCAAATTCTATTCAACTGTTTTTGAACCTGCACTGAATAATGCCAAGCAACGTCTTTCATCCGAAGAAATCGCCTCTCTATCCGCAGATTTCATCCAGGGGGTATCCAATGCAGTATCTGATTTCTACAATAGTGGCTCTATAGCATTTACAACTCCTCAAAATGAAACAGAAAAAAAGTATTTAACATTGTTTGTTGAAGAATTAAAGAAAATCAACACTTCTGTAAAATATATCGATTTCCCTACCGAAGTACAGCCTCCAAATTCTACGAACAAATTTAGTCTGATTGGTTTTTATGAAGATTCCGATAGAGGTCGTCAATTCAACGAGCTCATATTAAGTTATTTGGCGCAGTCTGACACTTCCGGTGCTCAATAGTCATTTTTGATCATATAAATTTTGTTGGCATAGTGATGATATGACAGGTAATGCAATTGCAGGTTTTAAAGATCCAAAATCTCGTCAAAATATTCTTGATTTGTCATATATTCCTATTCGCACGTATTCTGATTATTATGACCTTATTCCAACTCGTGCAAATCCAAATGTGCATCTAAACCACTCAATAGAAACAAAGCGTAACCTTGGAGTGAACACTTCTTTTAGCAATTCTTCGGGCACCGCGCTCGATGTTAGTTTTGGATTAAATTTTGTAGCTTCCAGTCGTTCTCTTGGCGTTAATGTTGGAATGGGTGTAGATAACTACCGAAACACTCTTTTGAGAATGATAAATATTGGAACCTCCATTAGTTCTCAAGGGGGATTTGCACAAGCTTCAATAGTTCCAGAATCTGGTATTTCTCGCTTTAGCGATCTTATTCAATTTAGAATCGTTTCATCTCAAGGTTTAGGTATTCAATTTGCCCCTAGTCTGGATAATTTATTAGCCACAAATCCTCGTCTTGGATTGTTTGGCAATCCGGGTTCAGCAATGGGCGATATCTACAATGTAGGATATTTATATCAAAATCGTGCTTCTACATTGTCCATTAATGCGTGGATGGGCGCAATAAAAGGTGCTTTAGATGTAATTTACTCTGCAATAACTAGGACTGCTGAAGCATTTTCATCACTTATAAAATCACATTCTGGTCCAGCATCTGAAAAATCTCTAAAAGCACTAGAAGATGGTAATGCAACGTTAACTCAATGCCTTGAAATAGTTCAATCTTCATCAAATGAAGATATAAAAAAGTCTGCAGGGCTTCTTCTTGAATCTTTACTAACTGAGCAGATAGTAGGAAAATCAAAAAAAATTGCACAAAATTCTTCATTTGATAAAATAAAAGAAAAACTAAATTCATTGGGGAATTTTGAAGATTTAGACAAACTTGATAAAACTTTAAAGCAGTTGTCTGTTTCTGATTCTGATGGTGGTCTGTATACGTTGTTTTTTAATGAAAAAACTAATAACTGGGAAATCTATTCTCATAAAATCTCCGAGAAATTACAAATAAAAGACTGGGAAGATGTTCTTCCAATCCTTGAGAAAAATTGCGATTATATAAGTTCTGCAGGTCTTGCAATGTTCAAGGCTTTCACCGATAAACTCAGAACTATCTCAAATAGCACTTCCACTATAAAAGCATTTGAAAATATGGCGACAAGTGGAAACTTTGCAAGCCAACTAATTGGTTCTCAACTTGCAGGTCTTTTTAGTGTAACTGAATTGAGTTTTGGAATGCCAATTCATTTGAAATGGCGAGGCTGGAACCTACCTGCAACTATAATAGACACCGTTTCTGGCTGGTTTGAAGATACATTTCAATTCAAAAGAACAAAAGAAGCGACTTCTTTTTTTGGTGCTATTGGTGGATTTTTCATGGATTTAGGTGGAGATCTTCTTGATATTGCAAGCAGAATGCTTGGTACAGTTTCTCCAGTTTATACTCGCGCAGATGGAAGAAAGCAAGATGCATATGAAAATGTCAGAACTGCTATAAAAGAAAACGAAGAGCTACTTGCAAAGAATACTGATGATATCGCAACAAGAAAAAAAATATTTGCAAATATGTTATACCTAAACCAGATGCTACCTGTTCTTATCTCAAATTCAAAAGATTCTTTATCAGAAGATTTGCAGGCACATCTATCAAAACATGGTCTTTTCTACGAACTTCTAAGCTCAAAAATGTCAAGAGCTCAAATAGATGGTCTGATTGTAGACTCTAAAAAAACAAAAAAAGCTGAAGATAAACAGATGGTGGATAGATACATTTCTGCAACTACTGGCTCATTGGTTGAGAATTATATTTACTTGAAAATGGCTTATTCAAAAGCCCCCTCAAATATGAAATCAGAAATTGATGCTGAAATAAAAGGAATAGAAAAGATTTTAGCACTCCCCTATCTTGAAAATTATAAAAAAGATGCAAATTCAATGGTAAATATTCTAATGGGATTATCAACAGAAAACTCCTCTTTAATGTCTGATATTGCATATGTAAACGAACAGATGCTAAAATGCGGTTCAAATCCATTGGCCTTCTCAAATTTATTGGCTACAAATAAAAAATTAAAATCTGCTTTTGAATCTATACTTCTCATGAAATCTTTGAGTTCACAATATGTATCCTTTGGGTCATACGTTGGGCAGTGGTCATCTTCCAATGTTGTGCATGCAAAAGAATTACTGTCTTCACTCAGTTTGATTGAGAAAAATTTTGCATCCGTACTAAAAGACATCACCTCCAAAGCAAACGAAAATAAGCTAACCCAAAAAGACGTGGATGCACTCAGAGCGAATTTAGCTTATCTTTCTGTTATTTTACCACTTTATCCTGCCGGTTCATTATATTTAACTGATCTTTACGATCAATTAATTGCAATGATTGATTCTCTACCCTCAAGCTCATCACAACTTGAAACTAAAGAGCAAAGACTTGCGTTTGATTGGATTTTTTCAAGTGTTAATCTTGTATTTGGTGATGGAAGTCAAAACTCATTTTTTAACAATGATCAGCTTATCAAACTTGAAAAAGAACTATCCAATAGAAAAACTGCGTATGAAGAGAATTTAGTGGAGCTACGTTCAAAACAAGATGTGGCTAAGAAATAGACTGTAACACTTTAGTTTGCTGTATTAATGTATAATTTATAAACTATGTATGAATAGAGAAACCATATGGGGTCAAAGTAAACTTGTAAAAAAAGTCGCGAGTTGTGCGTAGTAAATCTTTTGAAAAAGTGATTGGGATGCATTTATTTACAGATCAAACCGGATCTGACATTATGTCAAAGTTTCGCATAGATGCAAAAGATAGTAAGCAAAAACCATATTGGGACAAAGGTTTTGAAAATATACATTTGTTATATAATTCAAGAAAAATCGATTTTTTGAAGTTTGTTACAAGACCTGACACAAAAGACAAAGTGATCAAGGGAATAACTGATTATTATAGCAAAACTATTCTAAACGAGCCAATACCTCAAAGAGTAATAGAGACGATAGAATGGATAGACGCAAATTATGGCAAGGCAATAGAAAAATTAAAACAACAAATTAATGATAATAAATTTGAGGTGCCAGTTCACAATGAATCTTTTGCGATGTATCTTTTAGGTATAGTTCTTGGAGGAGAATATATAATAGATAAATACCCAACTACTACAAAAATAGAACGCCCAAGAATAAAATATGCCTATGGTAGTTCTGAGCTATACTACCTAAGAAACAATACTTTAGAAGTCGGGGTAAATTTTACTGATCCGCAACCCATGTCTGAAAAAAACAATTATTATGCAAATTACTTAATAGCAGGTTTTAATACCGGTATACACGAATATACACATGGTTTGAAAAAAATAAATAGCAATGACAACAAACTTCTCAGCGAATTTGCTGCATACTACAACCAATCAACACATGGATTATATATAAACAAAAACGAACAAGACAAAAATGTTCTTTTTTGTGGGCTTGGGGATATGTTTCTAATATTACGTAATATGCAAACACGTGCACAGCTTGGAGATTTTGTGTGGGATATGCATTTTGGATTTATAGTTGGGCCTTGGATTAAGAAATACATAAAAAATGACCAAGAAATTCTTGATTTTGTAGTGCAGGGTTCATATGTTTCAGCAGAAAAGGTATATTCTAAA
>CAZHIX010000036.1:0-12021 GCA_964532715.1 Microcaldota archaeon
TAGGTGGATGGGCAGGCGGTTGGAATGATCCAAAAGTTCAAGGCATATTTATCAGTACCAACGATTTGCGTTCCAGAATAGATTACCACTATTACTCAGAATATAGTGGATATGGTTGTATAGGACCACAATACTTAGGTATGCCAGGCTGTCGCTCACAAGATATGTGTAGCATTTCAAATACAAACGCAAAATTATTTGGCGCTGGTTGGTTTTCAATTACAAATAAAGAGACCGAGGATCCAGCTAAGGATTATGCACTAGATGAACTTGCAAAATACACGAGTGGAAGCGGTGAATCATCATGCAGATAAAGACAAAAAAGGCACAGCAAGCAATAGAAGCACTAATGATTTTCTCAGTTTCACTGCTGTTTATGATTCCACTCATATTGATATTTTATTCATCAACAAATTTGAGAGCAGAGACGCTAAACTCATATGAATCAAAAGCATTTTTACAACAGTTAAGTGATTCTGCAGGAGAAGTTTGGTATGAAGGCGCAGGTGCAAGAAAAACGATTTTTGTAAATTATCCAACAGATATGTATAACATAAGTCTAAGTGGAGATTCTATTCTTTGTATACCCACAGCAACAGGGATGGCATGCGACCCCGCAATAAAAAAATTAGGACGTGAAATATCAATTGATATAGAACCTAGCTCAGGTACAAAATCTAAAATGGTCATAATGACACCGGCACCACTAAAAAATAATTACACACACGATTCTCAAAGATTAGATTGGATAAATACAAATGATAAGATAAATTCAGGACTTGTCGTATTGATACTAAAAAATGTTGAGGGGAAATATGTTAATGTTGTGAGGTATAGTCCTCAAGTACCGGATTATTGAGGATTAGCACATGTGCATAAATTGTGATAAGAATGAAAAATAAGAGAATAAAAAAGGCTCAATTGTCCATGGAAGTAATGGTTTACATGGGTTTTTTTATGCTAATGTCGGCGTTTGTGATAATGTTCTTACTTTCAGAATTTAATTCAGATATAAATAGACGTGAATACATGCTTGCAGGTCAAACTGCAGGACAAATAGATGATAATGTTCAATTTGTAATGATGGCAGGCCCGGGATTTTGGGCAAACTTTTCAATACCAACAAAAATACTTTCAAACAATTACAAGGTTAGATTTGTGAGTTCGGGCTGGCTTTATGTAGATGTGTTTGATTGGGACACAAAAAACAGGGGAGATTTAGCAATATTTTATCCGACTGCACTTTCAAATATACGCCCGGGTTGGGATGCATCTGAGGGTCTTGTAAATTCATATAGTACATATATTGATTCAGATGGTTTACTGCGTCATGAGGTTGTGATTGACGCTTCAAAAGGTTGGATTTTTTTAAACCACACTCAAAATTTAAGTGGTTCGTATATATTGGTGAAATAGATGAAATCAAAAAAAGGTCAATATTTTTCGTTTGATGCAATTGTTTCAGTAGTCATATTCGTGATGGCGATAACTATTCTTTTGAGTCATTGGTATTCTCTAAAAACAAAAATGAATGAACAAACTACATATCTACAAGATGAGGCATTGAGGATATCAGAGATTCTTTTGGGTCCTGGAGATTTTAATGTAGTTGATCCAACAATTACAACAAGAAATTTTACATGGTATGAAAAACCACTATATGCAAAACGTGCTGGGTTTGGTAAAAATGGTTCGTTTGCAGGGGATTTGGCAACAAATAGTCTAACTGATCTGACCTACGTGAATCTTGCATATATGTATGATTATTTGGATCTGAGTAAGAATTACAATGATTCAAGACTTCTCTTGGCTACTGCCACGCATTATTATGCGGTCTTTAATCTAAGTGCAATTAATGGAGCATCAATGAGTAAGGTTGATTGGGAGATAGGCTACAAACCACCATCAGAATCAGTTGAAAAAGTCATCATCACTCGCCCAGTATATTCCAAAAGAACACTTGGAATTATTGACGATTATGTAGGCACAATGACATTATACATTTGGACAAATAGCACTCGCAGTTAATTATCTTTTTCTTCCCAATCGGCAGGAAGTTTTTTTCCAATTATTTCACTTTTTTTAAGTTGAATTGCAGTTTTTGGATTTATCCCATCAGGAATTTTATTTATTCCAAATTTATATGCCACATTTTGCAAATCGCTTATTTCAATATTTTTTTGTCCATAGTGAATAATCACTTTATCATCAAGAACATCAATTGCATCTATTATTGGTCGCACTAATGCATCTTTTTCAAAAACAAGACGAGAGTTTTTTGTTATATGAATTTCTGAATTTCGTCTAACACCATTTTCAATTTCAACTTTTGTTTTAACTTTTAAGTGTTTGGCTATTGAAGGACTATTCCAAAAAACAACTCTTGAACGTCCGCTTTCATCTTCAATTTCAAATGAAGTTGCAATTTGCGTTTGCAGATTATTATTTGCAAGTGTCGTTTGATTAGATTTATATGTAAACTCAACACCTGCGCTTACAACTGTTCCCTCGTAATTTGCAATCAGCTGTTTTGTATCTGAGATTTTTGCTCTAACACCTTTTTTTAATCGTTTGATTGTTGCATTTGGATTTGTATAAAATTCACCTAATCTAAATTTGAGTGGCCCAATTTCAATTATATCGTGAACTAAAACACACTTATCAATTTCATCTGCAGTTTGATTATAGACGACTATAGTTGCACTTGCACTTTCATCTTCTACTTCTATTCGCTGTGTTCTAAATTGTTGAATACCCCGAGAATAAATTTGAGGCACATATACTTTTTTCACTCGCACGTGCAATGTTGAGGGCGAACCTCTTAATTTTGCTTGTTCTATTGTCCAAATTTTGTTCTCAACACCAAATTTCTCAAGTGCAACAAGATATTGCGCAGACTCCAAAGTAATAAGATGATGATATTGCTCAATTTTTTTATTAACAGTTAATTCAAGCTCTTCTTTTGGAATCTGAGCTTTTAGCTGATCAAACAAATCTTGCATTTTTATCTATAGGGATGTGATATTTTTATTTGTGATGCACAATATTGCAAAAATCAGATCTTAATTCTTGCAAGTCTTTGAGCAAAAAAAAGACTTTGTGATAAAATAAGCGCATCAGTTATGTTCTGAGGTAAATTTCCACTTGCCCCACTTGCACATGGATGGCCACCGCCACTACCTCCAAGAACTTTGCCAACTTCCTGCATTATAAGAGATAAATCCACATAACAAGTATGCCTTCTTCTCATTCTTGCACAAATTGTACACTTTGATTTTGAGGCTGATGCGACAAATGCGCAGTCTGCACCGGCTTTTAGAAAAATATCTGCAATTTGTGACTCGTTTGATGCAGCTTGTGCAGTGGCACAAATAAATCCGCCATTGTGAACAAAACTTATATTTCTCAATCCTTCTAAAACTCTAAGTCGTGTTTGTATGCTTGCATGCGAATGAAGCATCCGTTCTAATTCGCCATAGTCTTTAGCATATATTTTCAAAAGTTTTGATGCTTGTAAAAAAGTATTTGAATCTGAATTTGAAAAGCCGGCACTATCACAAATCATTGCCAATAGTAAAATTTTTGCCTGTTGGGTGGTTGGCTGTTTTATCAATTGAGATATCATTTGAGCAACTGATGAACTTTGTGGATTTATCCACTCGTATTTTGCATTTATTGAATTTGCACTTTTTGCATGATGGTCTATTAATATGTGTATTTTATTCTCGTATTTTGATATTTTTGGTAGAAGAATTTTTTCATTACAGTCCAAAACAATTATTTTTGCATTTGGATATTGAGTTGTTGCCTGATCAAATTTGTGCATTTTTGATATTTCAAAAAGTCGTTTTGCTTGTGAGTTTGCGCTATCTTGTAGTGCAACAATTGATTTGTTGCCAAGATATTGAGATAATACGATTGCAGATGCACAAGAATCAACATCTGCTAAAGAGTGAAATGTAATGATGCATCGTTTATTTTTTAGTGATTTGACTTCGCGCACAAGACTTCTTGGAGGATTTAGAGAATACATGATGCAATTTTACAAACACGATTTATAAGATATTACTTTTGAAAAAACATTATTAGCTCAACTACTTGGTTGAGTGGTTGCTTTTTCAAGTTTTTTTCTCATGTCCTCAAGTTTTTCACGTGTTGAATCTTCTTGTTTTTTCATTGTTTTTTCTCTTAATTCAAAAAGTTCAAGTCTGTCATCTACTTCTTTGTTCGCATCTTTTTTTTGTGTTTGAACCAGTAAATTTCCAACAGCTTTGAATATTGTCGTGTCATCTTTTGATTTTTTTAGATAATCAGACGCCTGTTTTAATTCCTCAATTTGCATAATTACTTGCTGACGCTGAGTAGCTATAGTTGAGAGTTGACGATAAGTTTTTTGAAATTCTTCAACCTCTGCTTGAAGATCTTTTGGATTTCTAAGTGGTTCTACCATATTTTTCACCTATTCATGTATATTCATATAATCATTTAATAGTGTTATCAATTTGCACAAGCATATCCAAAAGTCGTTTTGCCCCAAAATACGAAGCTTTTTGCTTTGATGGATTCTCGTCTTTCAAATTGATACAGATAGTGTTTGGGTCATTTTTTTTAATGTATATTTTAACATTTGTTTCTCCTATTGAACTTATACTTTTTTGCAGTATGTAAACGGCATGATTTGCACCGATTTGAGTATGAAATGTTTTTTCTAATCTTTGATACAAACAAACCACCCATAATCAAATTTTGCAATATCGTCAGACGTTTGCGCGTTATTATCAGTTTGTATACTAAACGCACTCTTTGTTGCCTGAACAATTATTTTTTGCATGCAATCAGAAGTATAGATATTATTTTTATAAGAATCGCAAATTTGAAGATATTGCACAATCTTTTTTGCATGTGTTGATTTGGCAACCACTAAAAAAGGTGAGGAGTAAATAGAATTACATTTTTGAACTTGAATTAAATCACAATTTAGAGTTAGCGCTTCTTTACACCAATTCCACCCAAGTTCATCTTTAATGTATTTTAGAGCACAGATTCCATCAATTTTTGGTCTTTTTGATAGCACAATAATTTGTGTGCAATCACTTTTTTGTACAAGTGCACATAACCTATCCAAAGCGCGCTTTGAACGAGAGATATATATTGCATTGATTATTTTTGCAAACTTGCAACCAAATTGCCTAAGAGATTTTGGCGCATTCTTTGAAGTGGTTATAAAAATCATTAAAATAAAATGTTTTTTTATATTAAAAAACAGATGCATGACTCAAAAATAGTCATGAGTGGTGCAAAACAGCTTGACAATAAAACAAACCCAAACTTAACCCAAAAGCAAGTAAACTCAAAAGCAAGTTTTGTATGGTTGATTTTGTGCAATTCCTAATTAAACAGTTAAAACAAAACTCTTGAGCCACAGGTCTTAATTAATCAGTTGAAACTTCCTTTGCAATTGGCTGGCGCATTTTGTAGACCTGCCTACTTGCACAGTGAGGACAACGAGTGAATTTTGGTTCAAGTTCGGTTATTTCTTTTTTACATTTTGAGCAGACATACATATAACTCATCTCATTGTTGTTTTTGCTGTTTTAACTCATGTTCTTTTATCATTCGTTCAAGAACATCCCCAGATGGAGTTGTTAGCGAATATGCTCCACCCGCGTATATATAGCCACCTGCAGATTCCCATAAAGAGTTTGAAACTCGCTTTACTTTTTTACCAGTTTTTGGGCAAATATATTTACTTGTTCTTGACTTATGCAATTTTGAAGCTCTTTTTCTCAATTCAGAACCGGATCTTACGTTCATATCTACCATAATACTTACCTCGGATAATTACAATTATAATACTAAATATACAAATCAAAGAATAAAAACTAATCTTGTTCAATGATTTTTCTCAAATTCTTTGATTGTTCAAATGATATATCTATTAACTCCATTATATTCTTTTGGGTAAGCCCTGCACTGCCAGATTTTTGACCAGAACACATATGTTCATCGGTTGTTGCAATAGTCATAGTTGCTTGTGCACCACTTTCCTCAACAAAATCTGGAAAAACATTCATTTTGGGATATACAGATGAAAAATTTGGAATTTTTGAAATTTGCAATTGTCTATCAATTTCATTTCTTAGAAGTTTCTCGTTTTCAATCTTTGGAATTCGGGTTGCCCTCAGAGCAGCCATAGACGCCATAAGTCCTGCATCAAAGAGATTTCCATCATGATCAAGTACCCACAAATCTATATAGACCGCAAGCACTTTATCACTACCATCTATTTTCAATGATTCTAAATCAATACTTTGCGCAGAGCGAATTGCTCTATCCACAACTCTTGCAACTTCAATGGCATCGACTCTTGGTGGACCAGGTTCAAAATGAGATGCACCCAATGGAGTAAATTCTGCAGAAGTTGAAAGAACTCCTTCATTTGGTCGGTCTGGAAATGGGGTTGCCACATCTATTTTAACACCTGCAAGAACCTGTGTTTTTCCCATTCTGCAAATTGCAGAACCCTCTGCATTCTGAAGCGGACTTTTCTCAATTTCAATATCTCTGAATTGTGTTTTTGCTCTTCCATCCAAGCGTTTTCCCTTCTGAACCATCCACAATACTTGCTGCTGATTTAATTCGTTTTGAACGTCCATAAAAATCACCTATTGCACAGTTTGAGGCTCTACGCCAAGTGGCAATATTTTTTTGCCAACTTTCTCAAATCCTTCTTTTAGTGCATCTACTTGGAGTTGATGTATTTTCTTTGAAGCGTCATTAGCCATCTTGAGTGCTTCGTGTGTTTGCTCTTTTGTTAAAAGCCCATCCATCTGATACAAAAGCACCTCGCCGTTTCTTGAAGCAAATGCGATTGGATTATCTGATTCTCCATAATTATCTTCATCCTTTGAAAGATCTAATACTACTTTGTCGCCAACTTTACCAA
This sequence comes from Microcaldota archaeon, assembly GCA_964532715.1. Taxonomy (GTDB): domain Archaea; phylum Micrarchaeota; class Micrarchaeia; order Anstonellales; family Anstonellaceae; genus 1-14-0-10-45-29. Next base: position 6,947 of record CAZHIX010000036.1, read on the forward strand.
CTGCAACTGCACAGATCATATCTTTGCAAGGAATTCCTGCATCTGCAATTGCAACAGCTGCGGCAGTGAGTGCGGCACATCTTGTTCCACCATCAGATTGTAAAACATCTATGTAAACATCAATAGCAGTCTTTGGAAAACTTTCTGCGATTATTACATTTTCAAATGCATCAGAAATTACTTTTGAGAGTTCTTGTGAACGTCTTGAGGGACCAGAACGTCCATGTTCTTCAAGTGAGCAGAAAGGTGCCATATTGTATCTACATCTCACCTTTGCTTTGTATGGAGAAGCATCATGACGTGGAATGCACTCCCTTGGTCCAAAAACACCTGCAAGTATTTTGTTTTTGCCCCAAACGACAAGACACGAACCATCGGCGTTGTTTAAGACACGCGAAACTATCTTCACAGGTCTTAATTCATCTATTTTTCGCCCATCAGTTCGTATACCATTTTCATCAATTAATTTTGGTTTATCATTACTCATAATCTTCACCTTATCTTCTCATATTTGGTCTTCTTGAGAAACCGGAGGAATGTCGTCTTGGACCTCTTGAAAAACCATCTGAGCGCTCATGAGGCGCATCTTGTGCATGCAATGCATCATAAGAATTATTCTCATTTTGCATATTTGAAAGTTCAAGTGGATCTTTACCAGTTTTTTCACATAAAAATTGTGTCATTCTATCAGTAAGCCCAGGCACGTGTGCTTCGTTCTCAACTTTTTGAATTGCTTGTCTTGCAAGCGTAAAATCTCCTTCGTTTGAGATAAACACGATACCGTTTCTGCCAACGTAAATAAGACACCCAGTTGCATTTGAGATTAAACCTATCATAGAATTTTTCTTACCGATAAGTCTGGGAACTTTCACAGCAGAAATAGATGCGAGTTGACCGTCTTTTAATGCACGCGCATCCGTCAAATCAATAGTTCCAGTCTCGTCAATACTTTTGATTTTTGCAACCACTATATCAGAAAGCCTAAAACTTGTGCGTGTTTCTCTTGAGGATAAAAAACACCTATTTGCACTTCCCATTGAGATATCATAACCTGAGTGTCTTGTATCAACAACAAAACCAACAACAGTATCTGATTCTACAGGCTCATAAGGTCCTGCAAGTGGAATAATTTTATCTTCTGCTGAACGCAGACTGATTACTGTGGCATAGGTATTTTGACCATCAGTATATGTATATGCAAGTCTTTGCATACCTTGGGCTACTTGCTCTCCGGGCACGATTATATCTGGCATAACTTCACATCCTTAATTTAGCCAATTAGTCCAACATTCGTGTCTGTGCACTTGCACGCGTCGCTTTATTTAGTCTGTCAAAAAATTCTCCAACAAGCCCCGCAGGTATTTCTACCACACAGAGCAATGAACCATCAGAAGCCCATTGCTCTTTTTGAATTCCTTGTGTTTTTAACATACCATAAGCGTGATGCGCATGTTCTGGACCAATTTTTATTGCTATTTTTCTTCTTGATAATTTTATTGGAATTATAAGCTTTATTTTGGCAAGAGTTGCCTCAACCTGTTCAGACGCATCTTTTATAGGGTCTATATCAAGACGGGCTTTTTCCATAGCTTGAGTTATTCTCAAAAGCGTGTGAGGCGCACCAGTTCTTGGGTCTATTGCTTCTCTTGCAATAAGCATTGCGACTGCTTCGCGTTTTTGTTCAACCATTTTTCTTTTTTGATCAGTTGTAAGAGCTATTTGCCCTTCTTTCAAAATACGTTGCGCAATCGCATTTATATCTTCTGTTCCAAATGCCTTTTGAACAGCAGAGCTTTTATGTCTTTCCCCACGTTTAGCATCTTTGAACACTTCTTCTACGGCAAGTACCTTAGCGATAGAGACGCTTTTTCCCCGTCGGTACTCAAGCGATTCGTCGGGATCTACCAAAAGCTCATAGTTCTCGCCATCTATTTTGATGTGAGCGACTATTGCCTTATCAAGGCTTACCATTTGCTCACTTACTTGAAATATATTTTTCTATTTCTTTTTCTTGCAATATTTCAAACTTTTTAGTGCTTGTAGGACATATTGCAATTTCAACATTATTTGGCTCAAGCTTTAGTTCAGTGTTTTTCTTAAGTGCTTTTAGTGCAAGACCTACAGCTTGTGAAATTGTCATGCTTTCTTTGTACTCTTTTTCAAAAAATTCTTCAACTTCTTTTTTACCCGCACCGATTGCACATGCTTTATACCCAGTGAGTGCGCCTGATGGCTCAGCCTCATAAAGCCTTGGAACATCATCTACACCGGCAACAAGTAAAGACACACCAAATGGTCTTATTCCGCCATACTGAGTATAGACCTGCATTAAATCACAAAGTTCTTTTGCAATTGCTTCAACAGTAATGTCTTGTGCATATGCAATTTTATGTCGTTGCGATTCGGTTCTTGCAATATCAACAAGTCTTCTTGCATCTGCAATAAGCCCAGACGCAGTTGCTGAAATGTGTCCATCAATTTCAAATATTTTCTTCATTGATTCGGGCACTAATAGTTTTGATGATGCATTTTTGTATGCCACCAAAATAATACCATCTGCACAAACCATACCAATGGCAGTTGCGCCACGTCTAACTGCCTCTTTTGCATATTCTACTTGAAACAGTCTTCCATCTGGTGAAAAAACCGTAATCGCTCTATCATACGCTTGCGTTGCTTGAGGATACATACAAAACACACCCCTTAAACTTAAAATTTCAAAGACATCGGTTCAATTTGGCACAGGTTTTAATTACTCTAAGACCAAATCTGACTTTCATACATTGATAATTTATACTATGTATAATTCTTTAGGCAATATTTAAAATCATGAGCAAATCCATGCGGATTTTCTTATTGGTAATGGAGCAGTGGCACTCTGGCACGAGTTAAGTTCTTTATCGTCGTAATTTTGCATGTTGCAGTCCACGGTATCTGAACCATACGTAGAATACATTATTGGCTTTGAAGATGTAGATATAGACATTTCTGCATCATAAGTGATATCAGTACCCAACACTACACCATTGGCAGATGATTCATCTATTGTAATATAACATTTCTTAGATGATGGAAGACCAGCTATAAGCTCAGCTTGATATGGTAAAAAGTATGCGTCGTTTACAAGACTATCTAAATCGAAAGTTATTAATGAACAACCTTGTTGCAACTCGGACGGATGCGTACATATTTTTGGTAAATCGTTTGAAGACTGAATTTTTCTACACGTAACTTCAATAGAACCGGCATCTTCACATTTTGGAATTAGATCTGATCTAAAGCACATAGGTTTGCATTTTACCATGTCTGTAGATGACGGAGCTCTCCAACCTCCGACGCCATCACTTATTTCGCATGATTGCCCATCTATGCAAAGTTTCACATCTTCATCGGAACATAATCCATAATCTCGTTCAAGCTCTGAACAAGAAATACATTCGCAGTGCTCACTTGAACGTAGTTTACTTATACCTACATTTACTTCAGGATGAATAAATGAGGTTGAACCAAGTTGTGCAGGACATAATGGGATACTGTTTTTACCAACATCATTAATCGTATCTGTGCTATCCCCCATCAACGTCCATCCACCGTCTCCGGTTGGTGTACCTGTGATTATTGCGTTATCTAATGGAGGCAATAGGATCCCGACAATTCCTGATTCAACCATTTCATACTGTATGTCGTTTAATGCGTGATATATGTCCTCGTTCATGTATTCCCCATATGGGTTGTTCACATTAATTAATGGGCTGTTGTTCGGTATTTTCAATTTAATTATTGTCTTAAGCCCAGTGTGTTGCAGTATATTTTTTGAAACATTCACCATATATTTTAGCTCATCTTCCATTTTGCCAGTTGCGCCTATATCCTTAAGATTGAAATTTAGGATTAGTATATCTACTTTTTGCATTTGCTCTGGAGTTGCAGATTTACTAATCCAAGGTTTCCCATATACAGTTGGATTATACTCTTTAACATCTGCAAAGGTCTCAAGTATTTTTTCAAGATTTGATGTTTGATAATAATCTTGAGTAATTTGTTCACTGATTTTTGGTATAAGCTCTGAGTATTCTACTGCAAGAGTGCAGTCTGGACATACCATGTGTGCCAATGATATTTTCTCAACAGTATTTTTACAGTTTGTATCTGAATCACAGTTAGTTTTTTTCCCCACCAAAGATATATCTGCAAGATTCAGGATTGTAGCAGAACGCTTATTCTGAAGGTATCTAAGAAGATAATCATCAGTGCCAGATGAGATTATTGTACAATTTGAAGAAGATAGAGAATCACAATTAAAACCATTCCCGCGCCCAGAATCATCATCACAGTTTCCAGGAGTATAAACTCCACCCAGCTTTTCGCATTGAGGACGAGTTAGACCGCTCATATTTATTTCTTTAGAATCTGCACCGGCGATTGTATATTTCTTTAGATCTAATATAGGAACAATATTTTCCAAAAGATATTCGTCCACTTTAGATTGTATAAACGATATATCCGGATTTGTTCTTGGGGCACCTACACTTTCAGTTACAAACGTATCATCAGAGCACGTACAGAATGTTCCACCCATCATACTATAACTTTTACAATTCTGCGGGCAATATCCGCCACCATTACCGTTAGGATCAACGTAATCACTCACGTTTTGATATGCCATTGTAAGAACTGTTGAGCATGGTTTGCACACACCATATGTGGTTACCATGGGCACACCAATACCATCTATAGCACAGTCTCCAAGACTTTCTACTTTCCAAGAAGTTTCAAAACGATAATAAGATATATCATCACCGTTTGGCATAGTATTAACTCCCCCAGGTAAACCTAATGCCTGCTCACGTGTTCCACTTACTGGTGCTACTTTTATGATATCTACACCTAATTTCATATTGCACGCGTCAATAAGTGGAAGTTTTCTTCTTAAATCATCAAAAGTTGTTTCTTTAGATGTGAAAAATACTGCACCTGAACCCCACGAATTCCACACAATCTGCGAACTTGGGACTATAGGTAAAGAATACTGTTTATACTCCCATAAATCATCTGCCTTTTCATAAGTAGTTTCC